>CAZIAN010000282.1:2019-6583 GCA_964537355.1 uncultured Pirellulales bacterium
TGCGCTAGAGCATGCGTCGAGTATCCGCAGGCCGTACCCGGATCAAATGCCAGTCTCGCAGTATGTTCGTCACCGCTGTGGCCGAGGATATACTGCCAGGTGCCGTCGTTTCGCGCTCCTGTCGCCTCGGGGCAGATACCCGACGTATGATTGAGCAATTCTCTGACCGTGATCTTCGCCTTGCGAGGGTCACTAAGCGGCTTTGCCCATGGGATGAAGTCAAACGCCGGATCTTCGAATGACATTTTCCTTGGCGTCTTGCCTTGCTGACTTTGCTCGGATGCGATAGCCAGCACAGTCGCACAGATTGCCTTTGAAACGGATGCTACCCGTCGCGCATCTGTTTTTGCGCTGTTGCCCCGCTCGACTTCCAGCACGATGTAACCGTTACGAATAACTACAGCCGCAAAATTACGTTTGTCGCTTCGCAGCAGCCATTGTTTCAACTCGTCCAGCTTGTCCGGGTTCATTCCGGCAAGCTGGCGAATATCGTCGGCATCTTCCAGTTTACGCCAGCCCCCTTTCGATTCCGGCGGGGGGAAATACACCTCCGCTTTCTTTGGTGTTGTAAGTGTCTTGAGCATTCCATACACCCTGCGGTCGTCTTCAACTCCACGGAAGTGAAATGGAAAATACTGATTGATCTTATTTTGCATGAATCCCCACGATGCATTATACATAACGCTTATCTGTGCCGCTTCGGCCGCCTCTGTACCGTACTTTTGGTCCTCGTTACAGACGATGGGCTTGCCGTACTTTTTCAATGCCTGAATTCTTTTGGGAATATCATCATGTTTGGTGCTATTGAAATGAATCAGCAGGAAATCACTGGCCTGAGCCACAGAGCCCGACAGTTTGCCGTCACCCAGTCCGCTCGTAGAGACAAGCAGCTCCGGAGCCGTTTTCTTGGCCAGCCGAATAAGCTCTACCTGGCCTTCGGGCCTATTGAGGATGGCATGGTCAAAACCGGGATGATTGAATTCATTGGCTATTTCAAGGACGATGTTTGAAAAGCCCGATTCTACGATCCACCGGGTTACGTTTACTACACCAGCTCGCACGGCCTGAGCATCTTTCAATATCTGGTCCTGTCGCTGGTAGTAGCAGCCAAGAATAACCACAATACCATTCCGATCGCACGCTTCGATGACTCGCCTCACCCGCTTCAGATATTCCTTCCGCAACGAACCATCAGGATTAAATGCAGAATTGATTGCTCCTTCGTAGCCTGGATTTCCCCCTTGTAGATTCACCGTGAACGCGCGAACGCCGTACGACACATAATCCGGAATCCTCGCGATAAACTCCTCGGTGTTCGCATCGGGATCGAATTCTGGCCGACCCTTGTCCTCGAATACGGCGTTGACCATACGCACGTTCAACAACAGTCCTTCGGCTGCGCTGCCGGAGTAGGTTGGCTTACCGTTGATATACCAATGTTCCCGGTCGATCGATACCTGCGTATGCGCATCCGCCAAAGCAGATGACACAACGAAGAAGACCACACATAATCTGATTATTCTGCGAAAAGAAACTCTGTTCATAGTATGCACGCCTTTAATTCCTGACATTCACATCCGGTATCTTTCATACATGTTAATAAACACCACTCCGCCGTAAGCTGTCCTTCAGCGGACTGCCACGATGATCGATATATTAACACAACGTGTGGTTTGATTCCAACACTCCACCCCCAAATCCGAAAAATATACATATAACATGCATCTAATGTATGCCTATGAAGAGTTCAAGGTCAAATAGTAAAATCTATATTGCCAATTTTATTGAGGTATCCTTGTTATGACATTTCAGTTTTGCTTTGTTGCTTATCAGAATAGCCGCAATAGAAGATATCACATCATCACCGGTACCCCTTACACCGGCGGCAAGAAGAACATCGCCAGCCACAACGAATCCCTTGATCGGAACTGGGACAGGCCGTGAGCCCATACTCTTCCTGGTCTTTTTGCTCCTTGTAGTGACATACCTGTTTTCAAAGCCAATATCCACCTCTTGCTAAATGCTGAAATCAGAAATACTTGTGGAAAAAAGGAGATTTGAGGAAAAATTTCAAGACCGTTGCGATCAACCACTCTGCCACTGCTCCGGAATCAGCTCATTGTGCTGTCTAATATATATTCGGATTAGACGCTCCATTTTGAGCAGATTTTCGACTATTTTACATGGAAAAGGCGATTTTGCAAGAAAATTCGGGGGAATTGTTGTCTGTAGCGTGATTTGAAAAAAAAATAAAAAACTTTATTTTATAGTTGACGTAGCATAGTATGCATAGCATAATATGTAAAACATAATAGAAAACCGAATTTACTGAAGGAGATATTTTATGAAGTTTGAAAGTCAGCTATTGAAAGGAATTGCACCCGTGGTGGTTCTGGAGATTCTATCGCGCGGGCCGATGTACGGTTATGAGCTAAGCCAGGCCATAGAGCAGCGAAGCGGAGAGATTCTTACGCTCGGTAAGGGCACGCTGTACCCGCTGCTTTATAATCTGGAGGCGAAGAAGTTAGTTAAAGGCAAGTGGGAGAACAACCAGTCCAGCCGGAAGAGAAGATATTATTCCATTACGGCTTCAGGCAAAGACCAGTTAGCAAAACAAAAGGCACAACTCAAAGAACTTACGACCGGTCTGAATCTCGTCTTCGGTGGAGCGATTGCGATGGCGTGAGCTGTGTTTAATCGGTGTTTTTTACCGGCAGCTTATTAGAGACAATATTATACTTGAGGTGATTTGATGAGAATCAAAAAGCTTTTTGTGAGAATGTTGGTTGCGGTTACTCTGGGTTTATGCACAGGGATTGCAATGGAGTATAGCACTACGGGGATGAAATTTCCTGTCTTTTTGATTATTGGAGTGCTTGCATGTATTTTTGTGGAAATAGTAATTGAAGTTCTCATCTGCGCACATACGATTACACGTGAAGATTTGAGGAAAATGAAAAAGCCTGTTCTGAGAATCTTAGTTGCAACATCCATAGGTCTTTTGGCGGGTACAGTACTGGAGCACATCGCTATATGGTTCGCCTTTCCATTCTTTTTGATCTTGGGAGTGCTTGCAGGTGCTGCGGCCGGAATAACGATTGAAGTCATTAGGTGCAGCCGTTCTATGAGACGCGCTTTCCTTGAAGGTAAAGGGCTGGGTATGGAGAACTTGCCGGACAGTACTGCTGAATTAATAAGGCTGGTCATTAAAAAGATGCACTATCATAAGGAAGTCCGCACCGAGGTAATGGCAGAGCTTGCGGAGCATTTTGAGGATGAGCTAAAAGACTGTGGGACTGATGAAGACAAGGAGCAAAAAGCGAGGGAGCTTATTGCCGAGTTTGGTGATGCGAATTTGCTGGCTGTTTTATTGCGGCGGGCCAAGAAGCGCTGCCGGCCACTCTGGCGAACGATGGTCGCAAGGACATTTCAGGCGGTAGGCGCGTTAATCCTGTGTTTTATCGTTTATGCTGTTTGGTTTTCAACAGGCAAGCCTACGATAAGTGTTGATTATTTGGCATTATTTAACCAGATAAATAGGCCTGAGGTTCGGGATGAAGATAATGCTTGGCCACACTATGAAAAAGCAATCGAGTTTTATGTAGAGCCAAGTGAAGAATTAACGGAAATGGATGTATTCAAGCGTTATGGGGCCGCAGAATGTAGAAGCTTTGGAGAGATGAACGACGAAATCAGAAGAGAAATTGAAAATTGGGTAAAACAAAATGAGGTTGCATGGCGAGAATTTGTGGCGGCAAGTTTAAAGTCGTACTGTTACAGAAAATACAAATATACCAGTGATAAAGGGACGGTGTTGTTCAATGTTGATTTGTCGTATTTGCGACCTTTACGAGATTTAGCAAGGGTGGGAGCTTGGCGATCCTTGATTGAAATGGAGAGGGGTAACACGCAGAAAGGGCTGGAAGATTGCCTTGCGATTGCTAAAGCGAGCAAACATTGGCGGGGAAAGGGAGCGATTGTGGAACAACTTGTCGGTATGTATATTGAAAACTATATTATGCAGACCACTTTTTCGTTTCTTGATAAGAATCAAATTAATGCTGAACTGCTCAAAAACTTCCAAGACAAACTTGAAGATATAGTGACTTCAAATACTTGCGTATTAGACTTTCAGATGGCAAATTTCTTCTTTCAAGATGCTATTCAGCATTGCTTTACTAACGACGGTAAAGGTTCCGGTCACTTAATACCAGGTAGAATGGAAGAGTTTGGTATTGTTTCCAAGGCCAGAAACGCGGTACTTAAAGATATTGCATATGCATTTGGCCTTAATGGCCATAAAGTTATGGCATATCCTGCTTCTTTAAGTAAGGCTTTGGTTAGTGCAAGCCGACGTGAAATTTTGATCAAGTATGAAACGACCTACGATAAATATAAAAACTTGACAAAAATGACACCATGGCAAATACATTCGGAAAGTATAGATTTTGAGTTTGACATTGAAGATTTATCATATATAGAAAAAGCTCGTTACTTGATATTCTATAATTTAATACCCAGCTTTCAGAATTTGGTGAGATATTCATATCAAAACAAGGCCCAA
>CAZIAN010000283.1:0-6548 GCA_964537355.1 uncultured Pirellulales bacterium
GACCAGTCTCCAATCTCCATCGGTCGGCAACCTTCTGTATTTTATTTTGTGTGCTCCTGCAAGAGAGATAATAGAAGTTTTTGCAACTGCCTCTTCTCCGGATCAACAGCTCTAATCAGGCCTTTCCGGTCAATAATAAACATACTTGGATAACCAGAGACATGGTACATTTCGGCGGTCTTATTTTGGTAATCGACACCGACTATGTACGGGACAGCTTCTTTGGATATAAACTCGGGTATATCTTTCTTTTTAAGCTGTGTGTGTACGCCAATAACTACCAATCCTTGTTTCGAGTACTCTTTGAATAGGTTTTTTAAAACAGGTATTTGACGCTTGCAGGGGCCGCACCACACACCCCAGAAGTCAAGCAAAATAACTCTATTTTTCAGATTCAGTTGCCAAAAATCACCGTTATACCACTTCTCTATAACAAGTGGCGGGGCTGGTTGGTTTAAAAGTTTTTCGACCGCAGATATCCTACTTTGTAGAGAAGCTTTTGAAAGCTTGTCTATCAATGCTGTGTCCTGGATAGGTAAAGCCACTTTAGTTTGGTTGCCCATATTTTTACTCTTTTGCGTGCTTGCTTTTTCTTTCAAAACAATATGAATATCTTTAGCCCCACAAGGCACGCGTCCTTTGAAGACTGTTACTTCATAAGAACTATTGCTTTTAGGCTCGGCAAGTATCGAATATTCGATATTAGGTAGATGATTCGCGATAAACCGGCCATTCTTATCAGTAACTACGTCTCTCCTACATAAGATTGCATTGATAACAACCGGTATCCCACTGACAGGATTGCCAGCATTGTTTGTTACATAGCCTTCGATATTGCCTCCTTTTGAGAGCTTGCATAGGATCTCATTATCTTCACCCGGACCTATTTCGATATCAAACTTCCGGAAAGGAGCGTAACCTGCTTTCGAAATTCTTAGAGCGTAATTCCTACTCACGGGAATACCAAAGACTCGATGAACTCCCGGCTTTTCCGTTGGTTCTGCAGCATAGGTATAACCCCTTGTGCCTTTTTCCTTTGATCCTACCCAGATTTGCACGCTATTGATTTCAAGGGGCTTATTATTTTCATCCAGCACTTTTACAACAAGGCTGCCGATTTCCGCGTTGGCATGGCTCGTTTCGAACAGACAGAGGAAAAAAAAGGCAGTTGTTGACAATAGAAATATTTTATTATGCATTAATAACCTCCTTTTCGCTTTGGCCATCGGACAGAACAACTCTGCCTGGGCCCCGCTTTCAAGGGCTGATATGGCGATTTCCTTGTTATATGGAACAACATTTATCCATAATATTTTCATTTTTGTGTCTCTAAGTCTTTTTTCACTTTCCAGAGTTCATCGCTTAGAACAAAGATATCATGCTTTGCTGCTTTCCATGCCCGGTGTATATTCACGCCGAAGTACTCGTGAATAAGCACATCCCTCAAACCGGCAATTTTCTTCCAGGGAATATGAGGATACCTGTCTCTGAAAGCTTGTGGGATGTTCTTTACGGCTTCGCCTATAATTTCGAGCCGTCTCAAGACAGCATCCTGAAGCTGGGTATTGGTCATGAATTCCTGTTCGTTAATGGTCTGCGTGTATTGCTCGATTTTTGTAATGCTGTCCAGAATATCTTCGATATATACTCGTATGTCTCTGGTCATAGAATCACCTGCTGTTCTTTGAGGATTGATTCTCTTAAGAGGGGTTTGATAGTGTCGTACTCTACCACATCCACATCTGTTTTCAGTGCTTGCTCCAGTTCGAGTTTCAGTCCCACAAAGTCAAGCAGGCTGATATCTTTATCAATCTGAACAAGTATGTCAACATCGCTGCCGGGTCGTATCTGGTCTTTGACAACCGAGCCGAAAAGCGCAGCCTTGCTGACTCCGTAGCTTTGTAGAATCGGAAGTATTAATTTCCTTATCTGTTTTATTTTTGTATTCATATCGCGTCTTTTCTTTATTGATTCATTATAACCATTTAACGCAAACTGCATAGCATTGTCAACCGCTTTTATTATCGAGTGTTTTCAAGCCCGACTTTTTTGAAAAATCGATTGTTTTTTATACTATCGGGTAGTATTATCTTGGAAATGCAGTTTTTTATATGGTCGAAGAGCAGCTCATTATTTAAACACGTTTTCAGAAGGTCTGGTGGGCAGCCCTTTGTTTTTCTCAGAGCCAGATTTAGCTATTCCACTTCGTTGAAATACCAACGGGATGTCAATAATCATAGCGGTCTTATCCAGATATTTCTAAAGCGTACGGGATTGTTGTGGGCCGAGAGGCTGAGCGGAAGTTTTTCGGGGACGGGCTTTTCATATTGAGCTAATATTCTATGGCCGGTGGGGCCGTAGATTTTCTGGTTGTGGTGGACGAGAATGCCGTTGTGCAGGACGGTGACATAAGCGGGCTTTTCGAGTTTTCCGGATTTGAAGACGGGGGCGAAGAAGATAATATCGTACGATTGCCACTGGCCGGGCCTGCGGCAGGCGTTTACTATCGGCGGGGTCTGGCCGTAAACCGAGGCCGCCTGGCCGTCGGGATAGAGCTTTTCAGTGTATGAATCGTAAACCTGGATTTCAAACAGGCCCATCAGCATCACGCCGTTATTGCCGCGGTCCCAGATGCCGCCCTGGGGTGGGTCCGGGGCCATCCACTCGACGTGCAACTGGCAGTCGCCGAAGGGCTGTTTTGTTGTGAGATTGCCGGAGACGGCGACAAGCTCGCGGTTTTCGATTTTCCAGTCGGAGGTTTGCCATTGCCGGAGGTTTGTGCCGTCGAAGAGAATGATTGCGTCTGATGGGGCTTTGCCGGTTTTTCCTGTTGTGTCCGGCGGTGCGGGCGTGACTTTTTTTGGTGCCGGGCGGTCGGGGTCGTGCACGTGATAGCCGCACCAGGGAAGGATGGGAGTGTCTTTATAGCCTATGATGCCGGAGCCGTCTTTGGCCTTTACGAGTTTCGGATTGTCCTGTCCTGTCGAAGTATTCGCCGGGACAAGAAGCAGGATCACGAAGGTCAATATTGCTATTAAAAAGATAGTTGCAGAATGGCGCTTCATAATAGACCCCTTATAAATTTTACCCTCTCCAGGGGCGCTGTCTGTTTGCTTTTGAGAGCACGTCTTTTGCGATAATTACATCCTCTGTGACCTGAAAGTCGAACATACCTGCACAAATAAAATCGGCGCCGTTGTTAAAGGCATACTTGAAACCTTCACTCGGATGGATGGCACCCGCGGCCAAGGTCTTAAAGGCTATCCAGGGCTTGTCCATCGTTTTCATAAATTCGATGGTTCGTTCCGGGTCGAGCGCCCAGATATTATCGTGGTCGTCGGGCCCGAAGCTATCGACGTTCCATTCGATCCGGTCTTCTTTTGGGGTAACGGACCAGTAATTGCCGTGGTGTAGCGTTTTCATATAAAAGTCGGGCTCTACACCGGCCTTTTCACATGCAATCGGCACTTCAATCGAATGGGCGCCAATGCCGGCGGGAATTCCGTTTTGCTTGATAAACTCAACGGTTTTTGCGAGAAGGTCAACACGATTATTTTTGACCCATTTATCTCCGATACCGCCTTGTACATAAGCGGCTATAGCCCCATTATCAATTGCCCTTTTTATATTGGTTGTCAGGTCGCCTGCTTTCGGGTGTGTCTGAGCAATCCATTGAATCTTTCCGCCTCTTTCATTCCAGTATTTATCGAGCACCCTGACGCCGCCCGCGAGGATTGTATTTATTCCGTTCTCTTCGTACATTTGAAGGGTCTGAAAAATCTTTTCATCGGTGCTGTAGGCCTTAAACAATTCGGAGATATATTTTAAGTCTCTGCTGTGCGACCAGCCGCTGAAGGGATTGCCCCCGGCGATTAACCTGCTGAATTTAACATTACCAATCCTGCCCATTGGTAAAGTGTTATTGGAGACATCCAACGCCGTCACAACTGATTCATTTGCTGATACGGTTTTTTCATTAAGACTTAAACTGAATGATGCACCGGCGGACGCGATAACGGACTTCTTTAGAAAATCGCGGCGGTCTATACTTTCTGACATAGTTCACCTCTTTCTATTTATTCTCTCATAGATACACTCACAACCGTATTCAAGACACAGCCCCCCTGCTGCCGATTTAATTTTGCAGTACCGCAATTGCCTCTTCGACAGTTGCATTATTATGTACCATTTTGCTCAGGGCCTGTACCATCTTGGTCGGGGTTTTATGCTGAAAGGCGTTTCGGCCTATCGAGAGGCCCGCAGCACCGGCCGCCAGGGCGCCTTCAGCCATTTTGAAAATTTCCTCATCGCTGTTCATTTTGGGCCCCCCTGCTATTACCACCGGAACGGGACAGCCATTGACTACTTCTTTGAAGCTTTCCACGCTGCCGGTATAGACCACCTTAACGATATCAGCGCCGAGTTCGGCCCCTACCCGAGCTGCGTGCTTTACATTATTTACATCGTATTCGTTTTTGATTTTCGGTCCGCGCGAGTACATCATCGTTACCAGCGGCATCTGCCAGAACGCACAGCGCTCGCTGGTTTGTCCCAACTGCCGCAGCATTTCTTTGTCGGTCTCGGCGCCGAGATTGATATGGACGGAGACGGCATCGGCGCCGAGCTTGATTGCCTCTTCAACGGTACAGACCAGCTCCTTTGCGTTCGGGTCCGGACTAAGCGATGTTCCAGCGGAAAGATGAATAATCAGTCCGACGTCTTTACCGGCGCCTCTGTGACCTGCACGGACGACTCCTTTATGCATCAGGATAGCATTGGCGCCACCGGCTACGACGCTGCTGATGGCTTTCCGCATGTCCGCAAGACCATCAATCGGCCCTACCGTAACCCCGTGATCCATCGGTATAATTACGGTCCTGTTGGAATTGCGGTCGATGATTCTTTCGAGTCTGATCTTTTTGCCTATCATTCTAAAAATCTCCAAATTATGGGCTTTGCTGTAAAATTTACCTCAAGTGAATAAAAAGGCAAGAAAAAAACGAATGCGGATTTTGTTTTTCCGATAGGTCTGTGCTGAAGAGCAATTTGAAATTAGTTTTACGTTCAGTCAAGGCCTTCGAGCCAGTGTTGAGTGAGTATTTCAAGGTCCCAAAAATCCACGGTACCGGACTGGTTGATATCTGCTCCCTGGCAGTTACCATTTGAGGGACTACAGTTGTCCCTGCCCCATTGGCTGGCGAAAAGTGCAAAATCGATAAAATTAACGCCATCCGGGCAGTCGAGGTCCCCAACGGGAATTAGTGACAGCAAAGCCGGATAGCCGATATCCTCACAGATTGTCCACATGGCCCAGAAGTCCCAGCCGTCGGATAAAAATGTGTTCATCTTTTTCATCTGGACGGTTGTCTTGCCTGTTCCGCCGGCACTTGTTTGCTGGCCGCTTGCTTGGGTGTCCCAGTAAGAGCGTGACACATTTCCCAATACCCTGATGAATCCCGTGAGGCCTCCTACATCCTGCCTGCCTACAACGCTGCCTGATGAGTAACACTTGTAAACTCTGCCTTGTTCAACCTGCCCTGCGAGCCCGCCCACATATCTGTCCCCCTCAACAGCACCGGCCGCATAGCAATTCATAACTTCGCTGGCCTCGTTGGTTGTCTTACCCACTAATCCGCCGACATTTCTATTTCCTATTACGTTGGCCCTTGAGTAGCACTGTTTGACTGTCCCGTCGTCGGTTAACCCGGTTAATCCTCCGATGTATGAATCGCCCGAGGCGCTGCCTGATGACCAGCATAAAGTGACTCTGCCTGTGTTCAAGCCTATCAGGCCGCCAATGTTGGTGCTTCCTGATACGACCACTCCTCTGGCATAGCAGTTTGTGATAATACCATGTTCCAAAAAGCCAATTAGTGCGCCGACATTTCTTCCCTGTGCGACGATATTGGGTTTGATTAATCCCAGGTTGCTGATTTCACCACCGACCGTACCGAAAAGCCCGGTATTTTCCGCCAGTTCTGAAGAGATGCTGAGATTGGAAATTGTACAGTCGTTGCCGTCGAAAATGCCGGTGAAGGTCTCAATCATATTGAATTCTGCCCCGGCCATGTCGTCCATATTTATATTCGCCATCAGTTTGAAGTTCTTGTTCCAGTCGCCGGAGTGTGTCCCAATCTCATTCATCTGTTCGGCTGTATAAATCAAATATGGGTCACCGGCGGTTCCCGTACCACCCTCGTATTTTGCCTGTGCCGGCCAAACAAAAAGGCAGACAGCAAGATATAAAAGAAGCAGTTGTGTTACTTTGATGCTTTTAAGGGGTGCCGGCTGTAAAATGCCTGTACTTAAACTGCCCATATTTGCCCTCCTTCGAAAAAGCAAAAGAATAATCCATATATTTTCACTATATAAGGATACCATTTATCCCCCCTCCCGTCAAGCTTTTTTCCGTTTACCCCATTAGACTGCCTTTTAATCTAATGGAGTCATTCCCGCGCAGGGCCAATCCCGTGTGGTTGCCCGAATTTCCTCAGTCATCTCTGAAAGCGTGTTTTTTGTCAATTATATTTTTAAGTCATTCACCGGTT
>CAZIAN010000284.1:0-6543 GCA_964537355.1 uncultured Pirellulales bacterium
TCTTGTTCCAGGGACAACTTACTACTGGCGAATCGACGAGGTCAATGACGCCGAGCCGAACAGCCCGTGGAAAGGGGATATCTGGAGCTTTAGTATCCCCCCCAAGACAGCATACTTCCCCGACCCGGCTGATAGTGCAGAGTCTGTAGGTATCAATGACAGCCTTAGCTGGACGGCAGGTTTCGGTGCGAAACTGCACTATGTATATTTTGGTGACAACTTTGACGAGGTGGACAATGCCGCCGGAGCACTCCCTCAGGGAGCTGCGAACTACACTCCCGGCCCGCTTAAAATGGCCAAGACTTACTACTGGCGTGTCGATGAGTTCGATGTCGGCGAAACGTATAAAGGTGACGTCTGGAGCTTTACAACCGAGGGCGCCGTTAGCGGCTCGAACCCGGCTAATGGCGCTGTGGATGTAACGCAGACACCTGTTCTCACATGGACACCGGGATTTGGTGCTTCACATGAGGTATATTTTGGCTCTGATGCAGCCTCTCTGGAGTTAAAAGGCAGCGGCAACCTCGGTTCCGAGAGCTATGAGCCCGGACAGCTCGAATGGGATACTACCTATTACTGGCGTGTTGATGAGGCCAATAATGCCAACGCCGACAGTCCCTGGACAGGCCCTCTCTGGAGCTTTACGACGGCCAACTTCCTTATCATTGATGATATGGAAGCATACAATGACCTTAATGAAGACGAACCGGGGAGCAACAGGATATATCTTGCCTGGCTGGACGGATTCGGCGATCCAACAAACGGATCTCTCGTTGGCTATGAAGCTGCTCCTTTTGCCGAGCAGACTATCGTTCACAGCGGTTCTCAGTCGATGCCGATGTACTATGACAATGTTGCCGTGAAATCCGAGGCGACTTTGACATTAACTTCCAATCGTGACTGGACAGTGAACGGTGTTGACACTCTGACAATTTGGTTCAGAGGTGAAGCAGCTAACGCCGCTGAGACTTTGTACGTTGCTCTTAACGGTAACGCGAGAGTCGATAATGATAACCCTGATGCAGCAACGATAACAAGCTGGACGCCATGGAATATCGACCTGACGCGCTTTGCCGACCAGGGTGTGAACCTTGCCAATGTCAATTCGATTACTCTTGGCCTTAGCTCGGTTACCGGCGGTACAGGTACGATGTACTTCGATGATATTCGGGTGTATCCACCTGCACAGTAAGCAGAGATTTGGCTGTTTACTAAAATTGCAGATAATGCAATTGATTTGTAAATTCGGGGCCTGTACCTATTAGGTATAGGCCCTTTTTTCATTGGAATGTTCCGGTTCAAGTGTTTTGCTTTAGGCAAACGTGTGCCGGCATCGCAACAGGTTCGGCGCGCAAAACGGTAAGATACCGCTGCGCCAGTGCAAAGCCCCCGAAGAACAACAAGGTGTAGATCGCATCGCCGGCAAGTGAGTTCCTGAAGAACGGGATTGCTGCGACATAGCAACCGGCCAGTCCCGCCAAAGTCTTCGGATATAAATTACTGACTAACCATACTCCGAAGTTGGTAACGATGAAGAACATAACTGAGCTTATCAAAGCTGCTCCGCCCACCATGAGCGGAGTAAGCCTGCGCCGAACCAGAAAACCTAAGCAAACAGTAATCACAAAACTTGCGTAAACAAAAGGCATGAAACCGTGAAACCAGCCGAAGTCATAAAAAAATAATCCCAGCGCAAGATCACTGAGGTACATCGCGGCCAGTGGTACCAAAAAGGCCAGCCTTTTGTTAGCAAAGTACACACCTCCAAAGAGCGCCATAGCTACTATCGGGGTCATATTCGGGGGATGCGGCACAAGCCGCATCGCGGCAGCAGAAAGTGTGATTCCTAAAATAACAAAAAAACGTTTGTTCAACATTTCTATTCTCCTTTCGCCAAATTTATGGTCACTGTCTCAAGCTCGTTTTTTGACTCGCCTTTCTATGGGGACCAGGTCTGCGAAGTACCTGACATCACGCAGAACCACCTCGCCAATGCTGACGTCGACAGGCCTTTTGAAGATTGGCCCATCATAAACAAATGAATGAAACTCACCATTCTCACCACACGGATCAACTCCGTCGGGCAGGTCACGGATTAAATCTGCATCGATCGGCCGTCCGGCGAATTCCCTGCCAAGCTTCTCACTTTCAACGCACGTAAGATACGCCTTGAAGCCAAGGGCAATGAACGTTTGGACAATCTCAGTCGTGTCTCTGCCCCAGATTGGGAAGATTGCCTCCATCCCAACTTTCGCCAGGTTGCGCTGGCGATAGTCCCTCAGGTCCTGCAAGAAGACGTCTCCGAAGGCAACAGTCAGCACGTCAATATCCCTGTATTCAAGCATTGTTTTCTTCATCAGGGCCTCGTAGTCTTCAAGGTTGCAATTCTCTTGAGTAAGATAGAGCTTGTGCAGGGGTAGGCCGAGCGCTGCGGCCTGCTGTTCCAACAACTCCACACGAACGCCGTGGTGACTTATTCGCTCGTATTGTTTCGATACCGTCGTCAGCAGAGAAACAATCTCATACCGATTGCTTTTGAGCAACGCATGGAGTGCCATTGCGCTATCTTTGCCTCCGCTCCATGAGAGTATGACTTTTTCCTTCATAGCCTTGAGTCTCTATTTCAAATCGTATGCGCTGTTATCTATCGGGTCGAACCATCCCAGCTTCATATCAACCGAATCGATGCCATAGGCATTGTTGCTCTCAAACTCAGCCAACCGGCGCCGGTCAATATGGCCGTCGGCCCAGCCTATATTTGCCAGAGTCCCGTGGCGGAAATTAATAGACGGCGACATGTAAAATTCCTTTACGGGCAGCCCGTTGCGAACGGTAAAAGGCGGCTCGGCAAATGAATATTCGATTAAGTATTCTCGGTCTTTCGCTATTGCCGTGTCTGCGAACATCAACGTCCGGCCCGGCGAGGCGACTTCCGACATACGCGTCGTCGAAGCATAGGAATCTTTCCAGACTTCTACGCTGTTTAAACCTTTCTGCCAGAGCCGGCTGCCGATATACGTCATGTTATAGCCGTAGCCGCCACAGCCCTGCTCGAAGTTCGTACTCCAGTCCTGTCCCTTAACAAAGTCCGCTTTTGCTGGACATTCTTTCACCCGGCCATCAGCCAGGTATCCTGCTAAAGGTCCTCTAAGAGGATTGAACGGGTCATCGGGAGTTTCTCGCATTCCGTGCCAGCGATGCAATCCTGAATTGTCCCACAGGTCACTTGCAGCCGGTACGTAAGCACCACCGTTCTCGGTAGCGTAGCCGATGCCAGCGAGCAGGATCTGCCGAAGGTTCGACTCGCACACCAGGGCACGACCCCTGGACCGTGCGGCAGCTAACGCCGGCATCAGTATAGCCATCAGCATGGCAATGACCGAGATTACTACCAGTAACTCCGTCAAGGTAAATGCTTTTTCTCTTCTGTAAGACATAAAACTGAATCAACAATTCTCTCAATAACGCCACTGTTCTGTTTTGAGCCATTGGTCAAGGAAGACGGCCACGTCGGAAATGTCGATAACCAAGTCTTTAGGCTCTGCCAAATCACATCTGGCTATCCACCCGGGTGAGCCAAAGTGACTGTCCAGCGCCGAGATAAGCAGCTCCAAATCAGAAACGTCAACTATACCGTTAAGATCGATATCAGCACTGTAGTTTTGTTCTCTCAGAACACCGACCGCCTCTAAATCCAGGCCCCCCGAACCCAACGTAACCCAGGCATCGTAAATCGGATGATTGTCCTGATAGAAATCCCAGGCCGGCCAGGTGTCGAGATCTATGTTCAACATAGCTTCATCGTTAAAATCTCCGCTGCCTGGTATGTCAACTATTCGCACGTATCTTATATCGTTCACATCGACAAGGCCAGATAAGACCATCGGGTCTTCGGCAATTTCCTTCAAATCGAACGGCGTGCCGGTACAAATGCCATAAGCATTGGGATGCTTACCGGCTAGATTATAAATTTTGCTAAGCTCAATAGTACCATACCGGCCTACAGCCTCAGGGCTCAGAGAGACAGCCGGAAACCTCACAAAATCATTGCCATTGGAAGATACTTCCACGTATCCCAACTCGGCCAGCATCTGCCCAGCAATCGACCCGGTACCCAGGCTTGCGTGGGAAGTAAAGCCGTTCTCGAAAACGACAAAGTCGTAGCCATTGCCCTGACGAATCGGCTCGTCGAAATACAGAGTAATCTGACCGGGGGCCATACCCTGGTCAATTTGCTCGGATGTCAAATCACCCAGGCTGACTATGTCGAGGTTATCTCCCGTGGCCGGCCCCAGTGCCCTGCTCGGGTCGGTCCATTGCGGATCCAGTCCGGGCCCGGGCTGATAGCTTACTACCTCTGTGGCCCAGCCGCGAAATATCGGGTTTATTACCGCATTAGGATCCTGCGGGTCGGCATGCTGCCAATCGTCATCGGGATTTATATATCCATTTACTCCCGCTTCGGTATAGGGGCGGTCATATACTGGCTGGCATACAAGCGTATCTATCGCAAAATAAGCGGGAGTATTCATACCCCAGTCGCCGACGTCGCTGGAACTCAAGGTGAACTCAAGGCTCTTCACGGTTCCCAATGAAGTCAAATCAACGTGCTGCCAGGTATCGAGGATGTAATCTTCTGCATTGTCCGCAAAACGATAATCGGCTAAGTAGAATTCGACCGTGCCGGTCACTGCACCGTCAACGTCTTTGCCGGTAATGGTCAGCATGAACCAGTCCGGGTCGCTGCCGCTTTCACCGCCGAACTTTTTAGAGAAGACATCGCCATGAAGCATTGCGTAATATGTGTAGTTGGTGTTAGTTGCGTACAGACCTTCAACAACACCGGACTCGCTCAATGTCACGGCCGGCGGCGAAACCCAGCCGATATAAGCGACGGCGTAATTGGCCGAACCACCCTGACCTTCCCCTGCGACAACATTATACTGGCCCTCCAGACCCACTGCTGACGTATCGGTAATGTTCGAATAGCAAAAGCCGTCCCATGAATCCCAGTCGGCATTATAGTTATTGCCAAAGTGAACGCCGCCGCTTGTAAAACCGCCTGACCCGTCTGAGCCGTTCCAGAAGGATTCAGCCGGCAGGTCCAAATCTTCTAACGTCGCTATATCAGCATTCGCGGTACTTACTATCGCTAAAATAACAATTAAACAAACCGTATTCCAAAATTTCATCAATCTTCCCGAAGCCATTATTTCATCTCCTCCAATTCCATAAATCGCCGTTTGTTCTTCAAAAACATTCCACTTCATCACTTTTGCTTACCTGCCTTTCTTTTGCTTTGCCCTTACCGCGAGGGCGCCTAATAAAAAAACCGCCGCTCCCACGATAAGGAACGACGGCTTATTATTTCAGCTCAAACCGAATACCAGCCAACAACATCAGGCCGGTTTTCTGCACTTAAGTTCCTGCTCGCGAGAACATCAGGGCCGCCGTCTCGAAATCCTGCACTAACCAACTGAGCTTAAGCTCACTTCTAATCAGTACCGGGCGAAACAGGCTCCCTTACGAGTGTGCAACCAACTACAGGCAGGTTTTCTGACTTGCGTCTTACCTCGGGGCTCCTTCCCATCCAGTACTGATTTTCAGTAATGGACAGTGGATAAAAATGCCCCTCGGATTTCCGATATCTATCGGAACAGGCGCTACACAGCGGCGCGACCGTCACGGATTCTAACCGTGTTCCCGTTTGACTATCCCAAAGCACAGCTTCAGGACCTGCTGTCGGATTATATTATTTTCAAAGAACGAAAGAATGCTACCACACCATTGGACTTTGTCAAATAAAAATAATATTTTTTAGCTTTTCAGATAAAGAATGATGCCGGTAAGAATCAAAATAACAACAACGCATACAGACAGAGAAATTATAAATACCCATATAAATCGTTTGTTCTGCCTGGATACGATGTATTTGAGGTATCTGTCGCTCGTTGAGAATGTGCGGCTCATCTGCATGATACTGTCGGTCTGGCCGAGCGTGCTCTGGTTAAGCTTGTCCAGAGTCTGATTGAATTTATTAAAGCTCTCGGTCATCTGGACATCCGTATCGGCCGCGGCGGCAAGCTGATGGTCGATATCAACCAGGGCATCGGTCTGCTTGGCCGTTTCGTGAGGGATTTTTTCAACAGCATCCGAAAACTGCTGGTTCTTGGCCGCGGCGGATTTCAACTGCTCGATAAGCTGCTCTGTTAAATGCTTTTGACTTTCCACGACAGAAGGAAAACTTTCAATCAGCCTGGGTAACTGTTCGATCCGGCCTATCAATTCTTCGTGCTGGGTAACCTGACGGCCCAAATGCTCGTTAATTTCTCCTAATTGCTCGGCAAGCTTACCAACACCCTGCTGCAGTTTTTCAATTGATTCATTTTTCTCTATCTGCGGTACCGCTTGTACGATAAGATTATCACTTTGCTGTCCGGTGGTTTCGGCCTGAGCATCAGCCGCCTGAGTGGTTTCCGTATCCTGACTAATCAGACCTTCATCATCTACCTCCGGCCGAGAATTCCCGGAGCTAAATAATTT
>CAZIAN010000285.1:0-6520 GCA_964537355.1 uncultured Pirellulales bacterium
CGCACCCGGCCCCCGGTAGGAAAGCAAGTTAGCTACCACTCCCCGACAGAAAAACAAGTGAGCATGAAACTCAGTTTTGAATTTTAAGTGTTTAGTTTTGAGTTGGGTTTGGGCTTATGGGATTTAGCTTCACGGGGATGGGGGTAGGCCCGAGATTAGTTTTTAGTGTTGAGTTTTTAGTTTTGAGCCTTTTCAAATGATAAATGACTAATGATGAATGATTATTGGGGTTGAGTCCTTCGTCTCCGTACCTTGGGCACAAGCTCAGGATGAAGGGAAGAGGATAAAAATCGGCCAATAGGTTGTATTACCGCAGGCGAATGTGTTATAATTACCACAGATAAGCATACCATTGAAACTCATTATCTCGAAAGGGAAGGGCAAACGTCATGTATAGACGAAAAGGTTTTACTTTAATAGAGCTTTTGGTGGTGATTGCGATTATTGCGGTATTGATGGCTATTTTGATGCCGGCACTGAATCGGGCCAGGGAGCAGGGTAAACGGGCAGCCTGTCTTAGTAATGTGAAGCAAATGGGACTTGCGTGGGTTATGTATGCGGATGATAACGACGGCAAGATTGTCAGCGGCAATACAAGCCTCGGAGGTCATAATAAAGACGGCGACTGCTGGGTATATTGGCCGGGGCAGGATGCTTCGGAAGAGGCGCAAATAGACGGTATCAAGAGGGGATTGCTGTTTCAATACTGCCCGAGCTTAAAGCTCTATAAGTGCCCGACGGGGGTGCGGGGAGAGGTGGTGACTTATGCCATAGTTGACGCTATGAACGGTCATGACGCTATACCCGGCGCTGAGGGGCATATCCTTAAAAGCAGGATGCAAATTCGCAGGCCGGGGGAAAGGGCTGTTTTTGTTGATGAGGGGCGATTGAGCCCATCGAGCTGGACGGTTAATTATGACAGGGAACAGTGGTGGGACGGGATTACTGTGCGGCACGGTGATGGAACGAACTTCTCTTTCGCGGACGGGCACGGCGAATACTGGAAGTGGAAGGACCCGCGGACTATAAAGTTTGCGCGAGGTGAAATAAGCGCTGCGTCTTCGGTGCCGGATAATGAGGATTTGTACAGAGTGCAGAAGGCTGTGTGGGGGAAATTAGGTTATACGCCGAGCCGTTAGAGACACGTGGGGCTAAATGTCGCACGCTATATGGCCGGGTGTATAGTCAGTTTCGGCATGTTGTTGAAACAATGCTGGAACATCTATTCGTCGACAAAACACCCTTTAGGGTGGTAAGTTTCGCGAGGACACCACAAAAACAATCTTAAATCCACTTTCCCGCGCAAAAGCGGTAATTACAATCCAGAGAATAGCGATTTTGACCTTCCGCCAAAGCCGGGGAAAATTTCGCACGTTCTCGTGACAAAAGCAATTTTTAGAGGCTCCCTTTGTGTCCCCGGATTTGATTTCCATCCATGCAAGCATATTATTCTTGCAGGGAAATGGCTTGAACCGGACAGTTTTCAGCGGCTTCACGACAGGTCGGTTGAGCCTCGGCAGGAACGGTATCGACAATAACCTCCGAAGTATCATTATCGTTCAGCTTGAACACTTCAGGACATGTGGCTTCACAAAGCCCGCAGCCGATACAAATATTTGCGTCTACTTTTGCTTTCATTATGATTAACCTTAAGATTCTATCCGATTGTCTGTGTAATTTGCATTTATGAGACCGGCTTGGCCCTAATGTTTATGGTCTTCAAGGTTCTGTGCCTTTGGAAAAAGAATGTTGTTTTCCAAATGAATGTGTACATGCAGATCCTTTTCCAGTGCATTGAGGCCCTCAAAGAGAGCCGCGAATGTCGGACAGGCATCATTTGGTAAGGTATAGTTGCCGGTGATCTGACGCATTTGGGCCAGAAATTGGCCCGCAACATCATGTTCATGTTCCATCTGGCGGATTGGATTGGCTATGGAACCGCAATGCATATCCGGAGCCGGACCCTGGTCGTTCTGGAAAGCCTCCATTTGCCGGATCAAGGGAAACAATATCTGCTCTTCCTTGCCCAGGTGCATTTCAATATCCATCTTAAGTGAAGTGTAAGTATGCTTGAGACGCTTAAGCATCTCTCCGTGCTGTTCGCTGTGGACCTTGATAGTCTTGTCCAGCAGAGCAGCTAAGCGTGGCAATTGCTCTTTCATGAAGACATGGTGCGTCTGTTCGATATGATTGGCCAGCTCAGTTAATGAAGTAGAATTCCAATCTTCGACTGATGCGTCGTCCTGTTCTGTTTTTTCCAAGGCTTGAGCCAGATCTGCCAATACCTTTTCTGTGGATAGGCCGGCATGCTCTGCGGCCATATTCAGAGGAACCCTACCGCCGCAGCAGTAGTCAATGCCGAGTGTTTCCATTACTGTTCGTGTTTGCGGGAACTGAACCACGATATCTTTTACCATCATGTTTTGATTGAGTTTATTGTTCATGGGGGACCTCCTGTTAATTATGAGATGACGTCTCGGGTGTTGATGGCTCATGCTCATGGGCCATTCCTGCTGCTGCTTTATGCAGACCTTCGACAAAGTGGGTAAATTCGATGTAGGCACGGACATAGGCTCGGCCCGCTTCAACATTATGATCAACGTGTTTTTTGGTTTCCAGCACTTTTTGGAAACGTCGGCGAATTTCATGGTCGATACTTTGGGTGATCTTATTGACCAGATCGTCTTCATTTTTTTGATATAGAGCTTTATCTGATGCTGCAATGATCGGTTCAACCTGTCCAGCGGGTTTGAGTCCAGTATAAGGGGCCCCTTCGCCAGCCCGATGGATTCGCACCAAAGACTCGAAAAAATACATTTCAGACAGGCTCTTGGCCGGCTCACCCTGTAAACGTACCTTCAGTACTTGCTGGAATAGTGTTTTGATTTCCTGCTCGTGTTGAGGCAGAATCCATTTAAGGACTTTCGTCACATCTCCGGTCGCTAACGCTGCTTGAGCATCCTTAACAACCGGTCCGTCCATGGTGTCACAATGAGCACCCGCCTGATTAGCGGGAAGCATCCATAGACCGGCGATTACAAGTATCCATAATAATTGTCTGACCTTCATGATGTTTTCCTTTCCATAAAAAGTTTCATTTTGAGGGAGTGGCGATCAATATCCGCAGCGATTGCCAAAAGGCCGCTCCCTCTTTTTCCAAGTCAAAGGCATATTTACTTAGACGCCAACGAGTAACCAGAAAACGTAATGATCCCATAATGACCCGCGCCAAATCCTTCGCAGGAACATCTCGCCGACACTCCGCCCGTCCTTTTTTCGAACTCAGCAGTCTCAGTATATGTCCCTCAACCGTATCCATGATGCGAGAGACGCGTTCGGACAGCCTTGGATCATGACGAAACATCTCTTCGGAAAAAACCACCGATGCCAACGCCGGTTGTTTCGCAAAACTATGAAATACCCGTTTGTAAACCGTGCTAATCTGATCCAAAACGCTATCTTCGCTATTCAAGCTCTGCTCAAACAGCCTGTGCATGTTGTCTTCTAATCGATCAAGAATGGCCACGAGTATATCCATCTTGCCCTTAAAATGACGATACAACGCCGGTTCGGTGATGCCCACAGCTTCTGCCATATTCTTTATGGTAAGGGCTGAGATTCCACCTTCTGAGAGAAGTCTGATTGCCACATTGACAATTTGTTCACCTCTTTGAGTCAGGGTTTCCATTAAGACATCTCCATCAATAATTGTTTCGTTTAAGAACGTTTGCTTTTGACCTCGAAACAGGGTTTGCCATGTGCCTTATCCTTTGGACAAGATTCTTGGCACCGATAGCAAATTTCATTGGTTAAAGAACCGTTTTCAAAAAATTCGTTTAGATTGGTCAATGTTGTATGGGCAATATTATTCAAAGCTTCGGTGGTAAAGAATCCCTGATGTGAAGTCACCAATACGTTTGGGAAGGTTAGTAAGCGAGCCAACACATCATCTTTGATCAGCTCTAAAGACCAATCTTCAAAAAAGTACTCACTCTCTTCTTCATACACATCCAAACCCGCAGCCCCAATCTTTCCGGATTTTAAACCCTGGATCAGGGCCTTGGTGTCAATCAGTTGGCCGCGTCCAGTGTTGATGATCATCACGCCGTCTTTTAAAGTCGAAATGGTTTCACTATTAATCATGTAACGTGTTTCGGGGTTTAATGGGCAGTGCAGTGAGATTACGTCTGACCGGCTGTATAACACGGAGAGATCAACATAGCTAATACCCTGGTCCTGAGCATAAGCTTGGTCAGGGAAAGGGTCATAGACCAAGACGTTCATTCCAAATCCCTGGAGAATGTTAACCAAACAACGCCCAATTTTACCGGTGCCAATGATCCCAGCGGTTTTGCCATGCATATCAAACCCCAACAGGCCATTTATGGAGAAATTACCTTCACGTGTTCGATAATAAGCCTTATGTGTCTTACGATTCATTGACAGAATCAGGGCTGCTGCATGCTCAGCCACAGCATAGGGTGAGTAAGCAGGCACTCGAACTACATGGAGCCGATCAAAGGCTGAGTTAAAATCAACATTATTGTAACCGGCACATCGCAGGGCCACGATACGAACACCATGATCCACAAGGTGATCAATCACCGGTTTGTTAATGGTATCATTGACAAACACACAGACCGCATCAAATCCCTGGGTCAACTTTACCGTGTCAGCGTTGAGATGCGTGTCAAGATAGGTAATATCAAAGCCGAATTCCTTATTGATTTGATCGAAGGACAGTCGATCATAGGGCTTGGTATCGAAAAAGGCAATTTTCATAATTATTCTTTCATCTGTAATATCATTAAGGGGCAACCATTGTGTTAGTTAATATTCACTAACTTATTTCATAATACGTTATAAGTGAGCATAAGGTTCCTGATTTTCAAAAAAAATTCTATTTCATCCGTATCAACTCATATGGTCAAGATGCCACCCACTTATGATTAAGCGGGCGGATCTATTGAGGTGTTTTTTAGTCGTAAACGCAGGCATACTTCGCTGGGCTTTGCGGAAACTTTTAGATGAGGTGAACCCGAAGCAGGACTGGGGGCCCCTAAGGCGAATAAAGATGCCGGATCCATACATACCGGTGGCTTTGTAAAGAACATTCGGAGGAGTATAGGAAGTGAGGAGGGGCTTTTCAATGATTATTTATTATTGGGGCTGAGGAGAGGATTTCAAATTTTAGA
This sequence comes from uncultured Pirellulales bacterium, assembly GCA_964537355.1. Taxonomy (GTDB): domain Bacteria; phylum Planctomycetota; class Phycisphaerae; order Sedimentisphaerales; family Anaerobacaceae; genus NIOZ-UU13. Next base: position 5,196 of record CAZIAN010000285.1, read on the forward strand.
TTTCATATTTCAGATTGGGAGGCTGGGGACAGAATACAGAGCTTGACTTTTCCGGTACATTCGATGACGCTGCGCTTGTCCTATATCGGACGGCTAATCATAATCCTTTGAGAGGTTCTCAGTTAGTTTGCAGCCGCGTGGTTATCGACTACTGTCTTGGTTTCGGGAGCACAATGTAGCGTTTTTGCATATACCGCAAATCATCGCGTTCATCAGCCGGAGGGGAGAAACTAAATACGTTTTGGTCACCCCAGGAAGCGCGCATAGCCAGATCAATGGTGCTCTGATTGACCCATGTGTGCATATTGGCGCTTCCGTCGGCAAAGCCTAACGTGCCTCTGTTTTTACCGTGCCAGATTGCCAGCGGGTCTATCCAGTTATTTCCAAAATCCAAGCTCACCACCCATGAACCCAAGTTCCACCCCCTCGGGTCGATTTCCTCTACGAAGACAAGCGATTCAGCGGGATTTTTTATTTCACTGTATTTGAGAAGATGTCTCCCGCTCCAACCTACTTCTTCTCCATTCATACCGCCGGCAACGGAAAAACTGCCAAAGGTGTACATACCTTGCCGACTATCTCTGTCGTCGGAGGGACATCGATATACATTTACGTTCTTGACGTATTCATAGAGCAAGCCCCGTCTTATGCCTTCCTTACATTTCTCGATATTGTCTGGATCGTTACCTGAGGGACCGTACATCCAGCCGTCCGCTCGACCTGGCATGCCACCAACCAATTTATCATCATTATCATCTTTATACATCATCCACGAGAATGCCAGGGTCTTTACATTGTGAACACAGTGAATCGCCTTGGCCTGGTCTCTGGCCCGGCTCAATGCGGGCATCAAAATCGCCATCAACACCGCGATGATTGCAATTACGACCAAAAGCTCGATTAGTGTGAAAGCCCTTGTTTTCATCGTTACTTCTCCTTTATTAAGTAGAAAACTCTTTAGAAATCCTGAAGTACAAAATTGACCCCCGTAATTCCACTTTTCACTATTCAAATAATAGGATACTCAAAAACAGTCTTCTGTTCTGTTTTTTCTGTATTTTATAGGCTTTTTGTGCTGGCTTTTTGTATTATATTGCTTCTGGCCTAATATGTCGACTTGGAAATGCGTTTTAAGATTAGTTTTTGAGTGGTAAAAGTGGAGAAACTGTAACGACAATTTATGAATTGCACATCAAATACTTTTTTTCCGAAACAGCAAAAATACAAATATATTGCATTAATTAAGAGATTTGTACGGAAAACCTCTGGCCATAAATTCGATGTCTTCCCGCACATCAGACGGAGGGCTCAGGTTGAAAGAAAAG
>CAZIAN010000286.1:0-6494 GCA_964537355.1 uncultured Pirellulales bacterium
CGACTGGTCGAAAGATTTGCTCGATAACTATGTTACCTTTATGCTCACAGGTCCTTTAAATGGTTATTATGCATTTGGGGATGCCGGTTTTGATGGTGCTGTTTTGGAAATTGAGACTCTCTCAAATTCCAGTGGCAAGAATGATGATACATCCCAAGTGTTGAATCTCGGACCTGAAGAAATAATACAGGCCAACGGCGAAGATATCCAGGTGCCCGGCTACTCCGTGCCGTCTTTTGTGGACTGGAACAACGATAATCTTCAGGACCTTGTCATCGGTCAAGGCAGTGGCTTCGGAGATGCCAAAATCCGCGTTTACCTTAACGTCGGAACCGAATCCGAACCGGCATTCGCGGATTACTTCTACGCCCAGTCCGAGGGTTCTGATTTAACTTGTCCTGCGTCCGGCTGCATGGGCTGCTTCCCAAGGGTCGTTTACTGGGATGCCGACATGCGTAAAGACCTCCTCGTGGGCCAGGCGGACGGAACCGTCAAAATCTTCCTGAACAACGGCACTGACAGTGAGCCGGTTTTTGACGCCGGCCAGACAATAAAGGCCGGTCTCAACGATGAAAATCTTGACGTCGGATCCAGAGCGACACCAACGCTTGTCGATTGGGACAATGATAACAAGACAGACCTGGTAGCAGGAGCCTTTGACGGCCAGATACACATCTATCTTAACTGTGGCTGCAGTGGCGGTATTCCCCCAACCTTTGACTTTTCAAGCCTATCTGGAAGCTCCGCAACGGAAGACGGCGGGGACCTGGTCGTCCCGAGTGGTCGTTCCAGCCCGGTAATTCTCGATCTGGACGGCGACGGCAAAAAAGACCTGCTCACCGGCAATACTGAAGGCCAGCTTCTGTTCTATAAAAACGTCGGAACCGACGACAAGCCGGGCTTCTCGGGTTACTCTCTCGTCGAATCCAATGGCACTGCGATCAACCTTATGGGTATGCCTCGTTCCAGGCCGTTCGTATGCTACTGGACGGGAAACGGCAACTTCGGCCCAATAGATAATTATCCCGACGTGCTTATCGGCTCCGGCGATGGAAAAGTCCGCTTGTACAGGAGCATTAGGGAAACCAAAAACAAAACAAAAACAAAAGCAGGTGATTTGGACGGCAACGACATTATAGACCTTGCGGATTTAGCTCTGTTGATTACTTCCTTGCCCCAGACTGACTGCGGTCTGTGCGACGGCGCCGACCTTACCGGCGACGGGAATGTGGATAAGGAAGATGTGCACCGCTTTATTGATATATTCCTGTCAACTCTCTAACAGTAGCCACAGAAATAATCTTAAAAACTTAAAAGGGCGCAGGCATTGATTTAATCAGGCTTGCGCCTTTTTTTGTTTTTTATGATAGAAAATAGTCACCGCTTTCTTTTTTATATCTCGCAAACATCTCACGATGCTCGGCCAGAACCTTTTCATAATCAGGATTGCCCGCCAGATTTTCCATCTCACCCGGATCATTTTTCATATCGATAAGCATCTCAGGCCGTTTACCCTGATCGAAGATATAATATTTATAATCCTTCGTCCGTATCATTCTGCCTTCAAGATTAATCGGCCCGCCGTCCTCTCTAAGATCCTGAACGAAACGGGTTGAGCATGCAACATATTTTCGCTTCATTTGAGGTTTGTTACCCTCGGCGATTCCTCGCAGGCTGACTCCTTTACATTTCGCAGGCGCCTTTGCCCCGGCGTAATCACAAATCGTCGGCATTATATCGAGACCGTTATTTACCAAAAAATCGCTCTTTCCGACTTTCGTTATACCCGGCTGGCTGATGATAAACGGAATCCTCGAACATTCGTCATAGAACATATTCTTCTGCGCCCACCGATGAGAACCAATCCCGTCACCGTGATCGGAAGTAAAGAAAATTACAGTGTTCTTTTCCAGACCTTCCTTGCGAAGTGTTGACAATATCCTGCCGATTTCTTTGTCCGCAAGTTCCACCATTCGATAATACGCCCAGCGATATTTTCGCCAGTCATCTGCGCCCCACAGCTCAAGGGGAGCAAACATTCTTTTATCCGTATTTTTATATCTCGCTCTCAGTCTCGCCTGCCAGATGGCTTCCAGTGCGTCTGATTGATTTTTCGCCTTTTCAAGGTTCGACGGGGCAGGGGGACAATTCTTTGCCGCAGGAACCTCTCCTATGTCACCATCAGGTAAAGGCTGGCTCCTGCCGTACTGACAGATATTGTGCGGATTCATCAATGAGAAAACAACAAAGAACGGCTTACTTTTATTCTTCTTAATAAACTCAATAGCCGGCGCCGCAATCTGAAAGTCCTTGGCATCAAATGTCTCATCGTAACCGCTTTCTTCGGCAGTCGCTTTCTTAAAAGGATAAGGCAGATGCCACTTACCGAAATAACCTGTTGAATAACCTGCTTTGTGAAGCACCATACCGATATTCGGAAATTCTCCTGCGTCGATTGCTTTTGTCGAATTGATCTGTTTGCCGTGCTCATGCGGATAACGCCCGGTAAATATACTTGTTCGGTTCGGAACACACAACGGATTCGCGCAATATGCCTTCGTAAAAAGCATTCCTTTCGCCGCAAGGCTGTCGATATTCGGAGTCCTGATATATTCAGGACCCATCGTGCAGCTCAAAGCATCCGCAAATTGCTGGTCCGTCATGATAAACAAAATGTTAGGCCGTCTCGTCCCGGCCGCCCGTAAATTTCCGGACAATGTCGCTGCTGCCGCCAGCCCGATAGTTCTAAGAAAATCTCTTCTTCTCATATTGCTTGTCTCCAGTCTTTTTACTTTGCCGCCCGTTCAATCAGCAAGCCAGTTTTCAGCAAATATATTAAGGTCCTCGAAATCCACCCAGCCGTCACCATTGAGGTCCGCTGAATCGGATGTACTTCGTCCCATCCACCGGCCCGCAAGAAAAGCAAAGTCAATAAAATCAACCATACCATTACCTTCAAAATCACAAAGTTTGCCATAATCTAATGGAAATACAATTTCATCAATCCAGGCCGTATCGGAGCCTCTGGATATGGAGCTGTCCTTAGAATATGTCCACTCGAAAGTCCTCGTGCCCGCTGCCACCGGAAAGCTTACTGCATCCCAATCCTCCATGCCCGACCATTTGACCTTTTCAACACCATCGATGTAGAATTTCAAATAATCGCAGGCCGGCTCGGAAGAGACTTTACGATAGAACGTAATATCTCCCGATGTACATTCAACACTAACCCTAAGAGTTATACTCTCGTTATCGTCAATATTGCCGGTCCCGGCGCCGTAAGTCCCGGCATACCGCTCCAGAAATGTAATGTTCCAGTTACCGTCTCCGGAATTTACCCATGCAAACTTGGTGAAATCCGCCGTCTCAAAATCTTCCCTGGAATAGTCGGAACCAGCAGCGGTCAATGTATCACCTCCAACAAAATCAACGCCCCACCTGTTCCCCGAGACATTCTGAATGTCCCCTGACCTGCCCGTTGTTACCTCCCTTTCCGTAAAACCGTACCCGGGTTTTATTACGCTGAGAGTGTACGTCGAATATGCGTTGACCTTCACAATCGCATAGACGCCGTTCTCATTCGTCACCGCGGTATATGGCCCGCCGAAGCCCCGTGCTATAACCGTAGCACCGCTGACAGGCTCCCGGGACAAATCAGTTATCCGCCCGCTGATTATCTCACCTGAGCCGTAGGTGTAAATATTATATATGCATCCGTTAATAACGTTATAGTAATCCGACGCAGAGTAATCAATCTCAGGCAGGTTGTACCATATATCATCACTGCCGTTCCAGCCCATGTTAATATGGTGATAGAGCGTTGAGAAATCGTAACCGTATCCGTCGGCAACAACGGCATGTCCGGCCTCGGAATCATCCTTAATGATACCGAATATCACAGGATAACCCGCATCGAGGTTGGTGTTGACCATATCATTCAGCGCCTCGCGGCTGATAGTGCCGTCGCTTTCCCAGGCGCGCACGGCATTGCTGTACATAAAAGTACCTAATAGCGCACTCCTTGCATCTCTCAGATTGGATGACGAAGCACCATCCTTATATTCCGTCTTCGCCGCCACGCTCGCATCATAGCAAAGCGCCCCGATGGCCTCCCGCTGCTGGATCGTCGTATCGCAGTCGGGTTCCAGCTCCATCAGCAACCATTGATACGGCCCGCCGTTGCCGTCACCGCCGCGCGTATATGCATACTCCGAAATATCATCTACCTTAATCTCAAACCGCCTGCTGCCTACACTCGCCCTGCCATTGGGATACTCATGATACCGCATAAGCTGCGCCATGGCAGTCGCGGTACACCCGCATGGATAGTTATCGGGAGTATAATAGTTGAAGCTCACTTCACCGCACGTCGTTGTCTGGCCCCATTTACTTTTCACGAACGGCTCGACGCGAACATTCGAAATCGAATTTGCCCCCATTAAAGAAATTCCGTTTTCGGAATTCTCCGCAAAATCGATTAAGTGCCTCCACTTGAATTGAGGACCGGCGGGATTTCCCATCTTCAGCCCTATGGTATTGCGGGCCCCCGCAATCCGCCCATTAATATCGCGTGTTACCAAAGCCCCTAACGGATTTTCGGCAGAAGGCTCATAAACTCCCTCGTCGGCAAAAGCGATAATCGGCTCAACCAAATCATCCGCCGAGACAACCACAAATCCACCGGATTCTAAATAGACAATGTAATACTCAGGCTCCCCATCATCATCCGTGAAGGTCTCGACACTTACCACACTCCCGCCAAGCTCCGTACCAAGCGGCCGGGCATTGACCTTGAGCCATCCCGCCACTACCATCCCGGCCTCGACCGCCGTCGTCGGCCGCCCCCACAGGCCGCCGCACAACACCAGCACCACCAAAATGAATACCAAAGCCGTCCCTGTGCGTTTCATTACCTGTCCTCAAAAACCTCTAATACTTTTGATACATATTTATTTGCGGGAAAATCACAACGATAACAGCAACCGAAAAAGTTGAATTGCATACCCTTTCTTCTCCTATGCTGTTTACCCCATACTATGATACGGACTCCACCCCGTACTCATTACAGGGGGCCCCCACAACTAAATATCATTATACAATATCACACAATCCAGTCAAGAAATATCCCCCGATATACCGCTTATAGATGATTCGCAGGAACACTCCATCACATAAGCTTTGGAGCGTATTTATCTCACTACTTTATGAATATCCGATACCGAGCATCGTTTGAAGTTTCTAAAATATTCTTTACTGTGCATGGTGATTTTATTAACATATAGTTATGATAGAAAAAGTCGCTGTAAAGTGTAGTTTGAAGGACTGGTCTAAGGTTAAAGACTCTCTGAATTACTGGCTAAGCAAAACACCGCAGGAGAGAATCGCGGCCGTTGAGCATTTAAGAAAGTACCATTATGGAAATACAGCCGGACTTCAAAGAACTGCTCGAATTGTTAAACGCTCATAATGATGTGCCGGTCTATTTTCTTGGCCGTAAAGAATTCCTTGCCAACAAAAAAGCCCTCGGAAGAAAAAAGGACCTGGCAGACATCGAAGCCCTCGGTGAAGATTGACACATCAATTCCCGTCATTGACTTAGGTGCTCTTATAAAAAAGCCGTTAGTCAAAAACTCAAAGCTAATGACTAACGGCCAATAATCCCTCGGCACCTATGTTCAGGGTTAGTGAAGTACAAGGTTAAGGTATATCAGGTTCATTAGAATCAACTTCTTTGATCGTCAAATGCTCAGAAAGCAGGACAAGATCCTTAACATCCACTATGCCGTCACCGAAAGGCATCGGGGCAATATCATATAACGGCTCATCCGTATGCCAGTTATCCACCATTAGACATACGTCTAAACTGTCAACAATTCCATCGCTGTTAAAGTCAACGACCGGCAGAATTGAAACCTGCCATAAGTCCACAAGACCATATCCACCGGGACGGTCGGAATAGAAGTAAAGGGTAGATCCGTTGGCCGAAAGAATCGAGGAACCTTCTCCATCAGAACTGTTCACCGGTGTCCCGAGATTCACGGGCGTACCCCAGTCGTCATCTTTTGTTGCCCGAGTTGTAACCCATATATCATCTTTTCCTAATCCACCAGTCTCGAAACCGCTAAAGAACAATGACAGTCCGTCCGCCGAGATGTTCGGGAAACCGTCGTTATGTGAACTATTGACCAAAGACCCAAGATTCATCGGTTCTCCCCATGGTTCATCTTTTGTAGTACGGGTCGACACGTATATATCATCACCTCCGAACCCACCGGGTCGCCCTGAGCTAAAGAATAGCGACAGTCCGTCTGCTGAAATGCTCGGGAATGAATCGTTAGCTGAGCTATTGACTGGTAAACCAAGATTAACCGGTTCTTTCCAGGGATCATCTTTGGTTGCTCGGGTCGTTACATATATATCGTTCAAACCGAATCCCCCGGGCCGGTCGGAATTAAAGTAGAGCGTCAAACCGTCGGACGATATACTCGGAGTAT
>CAZIAN010000287.1:0-6486 GCA_964537355.1 uncultured Pirellulales bacterium
GTCTCTTGGAAAACTGAAAGACATCTTTTGTTGTGGGTATGTGTAGCTCTTGCCTTAGTAGGTATATGCTTAATTGTGCTCTCTTTTATTGTGGAGAAGCATGCTCCTGAAATGATATCCGTTGGCACTATACTTTCAGCTATAGGAATAATCTTGTTTATAATCCTGCGCTATTTCAAGTACATTATCAAGTCTGAAATTTCGAGGAGCGCGGAAGTGTTGGGAATTAGAAGAATCCTTCCGGGGAGAGTAGAATTTGACAGGATACGGTTGGCTTTATACGATAGTGCGAAGGATGTTTTTTGGCTTGCGAAAGGTGGCCCGGATCTTGCTGTGCCGTATGATGTGGTTGAAGAAATACTTAATCGTCTTGAAAAAGGAATTAACTTCCGCTTGCTCACATGGGCTAATGATCATAAGATCGAGAGTAAGATCGGGCGGTTAATGGAAATAGTGAAAAGGAACAAGGGCCTAGGAAGAGGAAGAGTTGAAGTTAGGATATATGAAAAGGAACCAAGTTGGTATGTGCAAATGATCGATGATACAATTTTCGTTCAGCCTTATCTTCACGGCGTGGGCATGTATGATGTTCCTATGTTTGAACTAGAAAGCGGGAAAGAATTACATGAGTATTTTTTCAGACACTCCGAAATCATATGGCGGGATGCTAAAACTATAGGTCAATTCTTGAGGGAGATAATAATGAACAAAGATCAAGCAATTGAAAAATTAAAACGCCAACTTGATATTATTGAAAAGTTGAGGGGGGAGTCATCAGAATCAGCTAAGTTCCAGAAGTGGAAGCGTGATACAAGAGTAGCTTTTAGGAATATTTTTGGTAAAAGTTCAAATCAATTACTTGAGTTTATCAATATAGCATACTTTCGTGGACCTACATTGATTGAGAGTAGGTCTGGAGGGATTCGTTGTAATCCATACTTTGAGGGATTGGAGAAGGCAAAAGTGCTTCTGAAATCGTGCATTGATGAGATAGGCGAATATTGGTCAGATGTAAAACCTGAGTCGGTGCAAGAAGTAATAGGCCAAGAGCAACTTGGAAAAGATATTTTTATCGTGCATGGTCATGATGAAGCCGCTAAACAAATGGTAGCGAGATTCATTGAGAAACTTGATCTAAATCCCATAGTTTTACATGAAAAGCCGAATGAAGGACGTACTGTCATTGAGAAATTCGAGTATTATACAAATGTCGGTTTTGCCGTAGTTTTAATGACCCCAGATGATGTTGGTGCGTCCGTTGATGACAAAGATGAATTAAAACTACGATCTCGCCAAAATGTTGTTTTCGAGCTTGGTTTCTTCCTGGGAATACTTGGTAGAAAGCGCGTTTGTGCTCTTTACAAGGAAGGGGTAGAAATACCGTCGGACTATCAAGGTGTTTTGTTTGTACCTATGGACAAGGATTGGAAATTATTACTCGCAAGAGAAATCAATGCATCAGGAATCCCGGTAGATTTGAACAAGGCTATTGAGTGAATCGGATAGAAACTGATCACTGGTATCTTGTACACAATACGACATACGCAATACGCATCACTCATAACGCAATACGAGCTACGCTCGTATAATATCCGTAATCTTCATTAGCCGTGATATGTTATCGCGTTCGGCCTCGGCCAATTTGTCGAAAATGAACTTGATGGTCTCATGTAATTCCGGGATAACTACGTGCTCCAACACATTTACCCTCCGGCGGGTCATCTGAAGCTCGATGGCAAGCAGGCGGGCCTGCTTTTCCTTCTCAGCCAACTCAATCAAGTTATCGAATGCCCTCTCCAGAGCTAACAAGGCAACGTCCATTTCGCCTGAAGTCGTTGCAAAGCCGTAGCAGATAATCTCACCCTCCATCTCCTTGGCTAAATGCGGCACTCGCACATTCATTATATTTGCAAATGAAATGGCAAGGCTGAACTTCTTCGTAGGCACCTCAAGTGCGGCCTTGATATCCTCCGGCTCCATCGTCGCACGAGCTAACATAAAACGCCGGCACGTCTCCAGCAGCTCCTCCTCAACACGTTTGCGCAACGGCTGAATATCTCTGGCTATCTGAATCAACTGGCGCGAAATCTCGTCCCTCTTTTCACTGAGCAGACGATGACCACGGTTGGCAAGCGCCACCCGCTTACGCAGCCGTAACAATTCCATTCGTGTCGCGTTTACATTAGCTAACATAATTCATCATTTACTTCTATATTTCGTCATGTATTTCTCTATAAGCTTCACATCGATACGCTTAAGCTCGACATTCTCGAACATACTGAGCAGCTCCCAGCTAAGATCAAGGGTCTGCTGGACGGTACGATTTTCATAATAGTCCTGCGAGATATATTTGTCCTCGAACCTATTGGCGAAGGTCATATATTTCTTGTCTTCATCCGAGAGAGCCGCCTCGCCCATAATCGTCGCTAATTCCTGGCATTCTTTGCCTCGTGCGTATGCGGCGTAAAGCTGGTTGTAAAGATCGGCGTGGTCCTCGCGGGTCTTGCCCTCGCCGATACCCTTGTCTTTAAGACGCGACAGGCTCGGCAAAACATCGACCGGCGGCGCTATTGCCTTTCTGTGCAGCGGGCGAGACAGGATAATCTGTCCTTCGGTAATATAACCCGTCAGGTCCGGCACAGGATGCGTCTTGTCGTCCTCGGGCATCGTCAATACCGGCACCATCGTAATAGAGCCTTTTTTACCCTTGATTCGCCCAGCCCTTTCATAAATTGTTGCAAGGTCGGTATAGAGATAACCCGGATACCCTCTCCGGCCCGGAACCTCTTTCCTCGCTGCGCTTATTTCACGAAGTGCCTCGCAGTAGTTGGTCATATCGTTCAGGATTACCAATACGTGCATGTCCAGATCGAATGCAAGGTACTCGGCGGCTGTAAGTGCAAATCTCGGCGTCGCTATCCGTTCGATAGCCGGGTCGTTAGCAAGGTTAACGAACATAACCGCACGCTCAATCGCACCGGTCTGATGCAGGTCGTCGATAAAGAACTGAGCAGCCTCGAATGTGATTCCCATCGCTGCAAATACTACTGCAAAATCTTCGCCCTCTCCGAGAATCGTTGCCTGCCTGGCTATCTGGGCCGTTACCTGGTCGTGCGGAAGGCCGGCGCCTGAGAATATGGGCAGCTTCTGACCTCGAACCAGTGGATTGAGGCCGTCGATTGTGGATATGCCTGTCTGAATAAATTCGTTCGGATAATTACGAGCAAACGGATTAATCGGCTTGCTGTTAATATCCAGCCGTTTTTCAGGGATAATGGCCGGACCATCGTCTTTCGGCTCACCGAGACCGCTGAAAACCCTGCCTAAAATATCGGGCGAAACGGCCAGCTCCAACGGCTTGGCCAGAAACCGAACGGTGCTTTTATTGACGTCGATACCTCGCGTACCCTCGAAGACCTGGACGAGCACTTTATCGTTCTCGACCTGTAGAATCTGGCCGTGACGTATCGAGCCGTCCCCAAGCTCAATATCGACGATATGTCCGTACTTGGCTTCGTCAACCATCTCGACCATCATTAACGGTCCGGAAATGTCTGTTACTGTTTGATATTCTTTTATAGCCGGCATTTCATACTCCTATTTCGTATTTCACAACACAAAGAAGCGATTATCTATCCGTTATACGCTGCCTTCAATTGTTTCATGCATTCACTTATACTCATCTGCACATTCACTTATTCGTGCAATTTAAGACACTCCCGATGGGTGTAATTGTTTTATGTGTTCGTCTATCGTATTTCTTATTGCTGCAACTTTTGTTACTGATTCACGCGGAATATATTTCGCCCTGGCGATTTCTTCTCGGACAGACAGTTTGAAGATTTCGGCGGTTTCAACTCCGGCCTCAATGGCTGCAATCGCCTGCTTATGGAAATGCAAAATAGTTTTCAGCATTTCGTATTGCTTGTCCATCGAAGTGTAGGTATCAACATCATGGAATGCGTTCTGGTGAAGAAAATCCTCTCGGATGGACCGGGACGTTTCCAACGCAAGCCGGTCCTGCGGCGAAAGAGCATCTGCACCAACCAGCCGCACAATCTCGATAAGTTCAGCTTCCTGTTCCAGTAAACTCATAGCCTGGACAGCCAACTGTTCCATCTCATCGCCCTGTTCCTTATTTTCAAAGCACTCTCTGAGGTATTGCTTATAAAAACTATATGAAGTTAGCCAGTCAATCGCCGGAAAATGTCTCTGATAAGCAAGCTCGCCTTTGAGTGACCAGAAAACTTTGACTACGTGCAGAGTTGCCTGCACGACGGAATCGGATAAGTCACCGCCGGGCGGACTTACGGCGCCGATAATCGACAAAGCTCCTTCTCGTTCGGGGCTGCCGCAGCACTTAACCCGGCCTGCTCTTTCATAAAAGGCGGCGATTCTGGCGGCGAGATATGCGGGGTAACCTTCTTCGGCGGGCATTTCTTCAAGTCGTGTAGAAATTTCTCGCATGGCTTCAGCCCATCTGCTTGTGCTGTCGGCCATCAGTGCCACGACATAACCCATATCACGGAAATACTCAGCTATGGTAATTCCGGTATAAACGGATGCCTCTCTTGCGGCAACCGGCATGTTGGAAGTATTTGCAATCAGAACCGAGCGTTTCATTAAAGGCTCACCGCTTCGCGGATCCTTTAATTCCGGGAATTCGGTTAGAACGTCGGTCATTTCATTACCACGCTCACCGCATCCGACATAGACGACAATGTCCGCATCAACCCATTTTGCCAATTGATGCTGGACAACCGTTTTTCCTGTTCCGAAGGGTCCGGGCACACAGGCCGTACCGCCCTTGGTGATTGGGAAAAAAGTGTCGATTACCCTCTGGCCGGTAATAAGAATATTGTTTGGTGCGAGGCGTTTAAGTGTCGGCCTGGGATTTCGGACGGGCCATTTCTGCATCAGTGTCAGCTCGGTTTCTGAGCCGTCGTCAGCAACGACTACTGCTACTGTTTCAACTACCGTGTACTCACCTTCATGTATTCTTTGTAAAGTTCCCTCTACGCCGGTCGGAACCATAATTTTGTGTTCAAGAAGAGTAGTTTCCTGTACCTCGCCTATGATATCACCGGGGCCGACCTTTGTTCCATCGCCTAACGTCGGTACGAAGTGCCATTTCTTCTCCCTGTTCAGGCCGGGCAGGGCGCTGCCCCTGCTCATAAACTCACCTTCGAGTTCAACAAGCGAGTCCAGCGGCCTTTGGATACCATCGTAAATACTTTCAATCAGACCGGGCCCAAGCTCAACACTCAAAGGTGCCTCAGTATCAACAACCGGCTCACCAGGGCCTATTCCCGTGGTTTCTTCATAGACCTGAATCGAGGCCAAATCGTTGTGCAGCTCCACGATTTCACCTATGATGTTCAATTCACCCACACCGACAACATCGTACATTCTCGCACCGGCCATGCCCTCGGCAACAACAACAGGGCCTGCGACTTTGACTATCCTTCCTTCTTTCGTTTCGCTCATTATCAAAAACCTTCTTTAATTGTTTTTCAAAATGTTAATGCCCGTAGCCATTTTGAGCACTTCCCCGAGGGCCTGAGTAGCATAGCCTTTGGATTCGGTGGTAAATGGCACAACCATAATACATGGGGTCGGTTTGTCCTCGTAAGCCGAGAAAACCTCTTCGGCTTCCGGGGCGATATTTTCAGCGACTACTACGAGGGCATAATTTTCACTGATTATTTTCTTTGCGCTTTCGTCAATATCGCCGGTGCTCAGACCTACCGGGTAGGTATCTACTCCGAGCGCCGAAAACGGCATCACAAAATCAGTACTACCTAAAACTGCGATTTTACCTTCCATAAATCGTATCTCGTGATAAGCTTTCTGTATTCCTTATTCTTTAGCTCTATTATTTGGCTTCCGCCAGAAGGGCTTTTATGTCCGTTTCAAATACAGCCTTGTCATTATAACCGACGTATTTTTTTCTGATGTTGCCTGCCGAATCGATGAGGAATGTAGTCGGTATACTCTGAATTTCACCGAACGCTTTATCGACCTTACCATCCGTCATCATAATCGGATATTTGATTTGGAACTTCTGGACAAAGGGTTTGACAACGCTGACGCCTTCACGGTCTAAAGAAATGCCCACTATTTCAACTCCCTTATCTTTGTATTGTTCGTAAAGCTCTACGAAATGCGGAATTTCTTTGACACATGGCGGGCACCATGTCGCCCAGAAGTCCAGGACAACCACCTTGCCCCGGAAGTCTGCGAGGCTGACGTTTTTACCATTCAAATCCTGCAGTGTGAAGGCAGGTGCGGGTTTGCCGCCGGTTGTTGATGGTGTACTGTCGGCAGTTGGTTGCATCGGCTTTATTTTGGTCTCAGCCTCAGTTTGCTGGGCCGGCTCGGTTTTATTTTTCTTGCACCCACCGATGATAAACATCGACACTAAAAGTAAACAAAATAGTTTTTTCGGTTTCATTTTCAATTACCTCCCATAAATAAATTGTATCT
>CAZIAN010000288.1:0-6486 GCA_964537355.1 uncultured Pirellulales bacterium
AGGTGGCAGAAATGGCCGGCAGGCAGGCGATTGCGAAGGAATATGCTCAAAAGGCAACCGGACTAAAGTCGCTGATTCAACAGCTAATGTGGGACAAAGAGGCTCAATTCTTCAAAGTAAGGTATCCGAATGGTGAATTGGCCGAAGTGCAGGAGGAGATTGGTTTCATCCCATGGTATTTCAATCTGCCGGAGCCTGGTTACGAACACGCCTGGCAACAGCTCACGGATATGAAAGGATTCAAGGCCCCAATGGGGATCACCACTGCAGAACGAAGACATCCTCAGTTCAGAAGTCACGGTGTTGGGACGTGTGAGTGGGATGGTGCTGTCTGGCCCTACGCTACGAGCCAGACACTGGTCGGATTGGCAAACGTCCTGCGAAACTACAAACAGCAGTACGTTAGCAAGGCAGACTACTTTGATGCGCTTATGACATATGCCCGGTCTCATCGATATAAAGGCAAGCCGTATATCGGGGAATATCTCGATGAGGTAAATGGTATGTGGCTGAGGCCGGACTCGGATAGAAGCCGATACTACAATCATTCAACTTTCTGTGACCTGGTAATTAGCGGACTTGTGGGACTTGTACCTCGGCAAGATGAGACTATAATCGTTGCCCCTTTGATCCCAGAGGATGCATGGGACTGGTTCTGTCTTGATAACGTGCTTTATCATGGGCGGATACTTACTATTCTGTGGGACAGAAGCGGTGAGAAGTACCGCAGAGGCAAGGGCTTTAGCATCTTTGCAGATGGTCGGAAGGTTGCTGGATCAGATGAACTGACAAATGTTATAGGTGCGATTCCTTAGATACGCAGGGCAGATAGTGTTAATCTTTGAAAGGCTACAAAGGGGAGAAATTTTATGTAGGCTGCTATTTCTCTTCTTTTAATATACGAACCCCGTATACACTACCTGTCCTCTGGTCTTCCCTTGCTGCGAACTTAACAGTAATCTTGTTCTTGTTTTTGATAAGTTCTTTATGCAGCTTATAATCGACATTAAAAAGGACACGTCTTTGATCACGCTCAAGCTTCTCTATTTTCTGTTCAGCGATATTTTGGCTGTCAACTTCTACGTCAAATATAGTCTCATTACGGTCGCCCTCGTAAGAAACCCGTAGTATCAACGACTCATCCGACACTACTTTAAGATCATAAGAAAACCATCCGCCATCAAATGCACTCCGATTTCCGAGACCCTGATGTCTTCGGCCAGCGTTTGATCTCTCGAATTGTAGATTATGGTCCACTTCCGGCTGTTGTTCACCAGGCTGAACATAATCGACTGTTCTGGCCTCGATATCCAGTTTTTCCTGTTGAATCCTTTCATATTCCTTTTTCTTTTCACTCCATTCCTTAAGAGTAAAGATATCCCAAAAAATTGTGTAACGTTTGTCGTGCATATTATAGAATGGATAGAGTATGACGTCCCTTGGCCGGCCCACATTTGACAGCTTAAAGGTATTTGGCTGACCGGAAAGAGGAATGATCCATTGCTCGACCGGCTTATTGGATGTAAGCAATACCGGAACATACATCAGCTCTCTTGCCTTAGGATCATTAACCGGGCCTAATTCACCCGCTAACACAAGTGGCCCATACATAATTGCTACACGCTTGGGATTGTCCGGCATTGTCTCAAGCCGAAGAGTCATCGGAATACGTATATCTACTACGTCACCCTCTTTCCAACAGCGTGATAGCTTGACGTAACTTGAGGAGGTGGAAGTCACCTGTTGTTCTTTGCCGTTTATTTTTACTTCAATTCCTTTCTGTGCCCAGTACGGATAACGAATATAGACCGCCAGCTCGACAACGCTTTTACAACTGAACGTCAGTTTTATTTTGTCCTCGTCAGGATATCTGGTGTTTTGTGTTATCTTCAAGCCCTTGTTTTTCCAGGTTAGCTCTGAAGCAATAAACAGATTGACATATAATTCTTTATCATAGCGGTAATAAATGGAATTTCCATATTGTGAATGATTTTCCATGCCGCTTCCGACACAGCAGGTAAACCAGAAGGGGTCTTGATAATATTTAAAGCCGCCCATCTCCAGTGTCAAATTATAAATTACTCGGCCGTCCCGGGGATGCTGTGATGAAAGGATGTGATTATACAGGGCTCGTTCATAGAAATCTGCAACGCTTGCACGGGGATTCCAACAGAATAAATGGCTTGTAAGCTTGAGCATATTATAGACATTACAGGTCTCGGTTGTGTTCGGTCCAAGGCGTTCGTTTAACATGTCAGGTGGACCAAAATATTCATTAAAGCAATGACCACCGGTAACATAGGAATGATGATTGGTCACCCTGTCCCAAAAGAACTCTGTGCCTATTTTACTGGAAATGTCACCCGTTAGCTCGTGGATTCTTGCTAAGCCCACAAACTTCGGAATTTGTGTGTTGGCGTGATAACCGGGCAGAACATCTCTCCCTTCGATCATCGGGTCCATAATTTCTTTATGGTGAAATTTCTTAGCCATTTCCAGATATTTCTGCTCACCTGTATCTGCGCTGAGGTCCGCTAAGGCCTCGGTGATCCCACCATGCTCACAATACATAACTTTCTGCATCTGCTCGTCTGTTAGGTCATCAATTATAGTATCAAACCAGTCAGCAAGTCTTTTTTCAACCTGCAGGGCTTTTGTATTTGAGCACAAACGGTATGCGTCCCTGAGTCCTGACATTTCCTTATGCAGGGTATAAATGGGCACCCAGCAGCCATTAAGATTAAACCTCTGTGTTGTAATGTTTCCTTCTGAAACTTCTTTGAAAAGCTCTTTGCCGCGGGGAACGCACATCGCATAGCCATTGCCATTTTCCTTTTGACAGGCTTCAAGCTCATCGACAATATAATCAACTCTCTCCCTGAAAAATTTGTCTCCAGTTGAGGCATACATGAGTGAGCACGCACTTAGATAATGCCCAAGGGAATGACCGGCAATGCCCTGGGCTTCCCACCCTGAATAAGGCTCTGCTTTTGGTTCAAGGCCGGCTGTTGTACGGAATTTTGACAAAAACCGGTCAGGCTCGTATTTTAATAGAGACTTCCTGTTTAAATTCTGAGCGTGTTTGAAAGGGCCGTCAAGCAATCGCGCCTGAGATAAATCAAAAGGTCTAACTTTAAGAGCTTTTTCCTCAAAAGCCTTCATTTGAGGATCTTCCACGTTAGCCAATGTCTGAATACTTAGCATTACGATAAGCGACAGAAAGAAAAAAAATCGCATCTTCATATTAAACCTCCTAAAACCGATATTGCCCGTATAAAAGGCTTGGCTATATTATCATACTTCTTCGTTTTCTTCATCATTCAAATGATAAATCCTATATAGACTTTTTTAATTAAATAGGCAAGACTACGTCAGGATTTTTTAAGGTACGGCATTCTTGAACAATTTAATGCACATACCTCTCAAGGCCGGTTCGCCTTTAAAATAGGATGCGAGGTGTTTTACACAAAAATATATCGAGAACAAATACACACTCATAGCCCAAATATTTTCCTTGACGGGAGATAGATTAATTTGATACAAAGGAAGCGAATTTAATGTGCGGATTCTGGTCCTTTTAGTTTAGGAATATATGTATTTTTTAAATGGAGGAGGACATATTGTGTGGTGTATAAAGTTGCAGTTCAAACTTTATGCTCTGCATTTTAGATTTATACATTTCAATTAGCAACTGACATCTTATCTTTTGAAGGAGGACTGTTATGTGCAAAAAATTGATTCATTTATCTTGTTTTGTTTTATTACTTAGCCTTATGGGTGGCGCTGTCCGGACTAACGTGACCATTGCCCAGGATCTGCTGGTTGATTTAAGGTCAGAGGATTTACCGGATGGAACAGGTGCGACGATTTGGCCCAACCGTGGGGCACTTGGTGATTTCATGGCTCAAGGTACACCTCTTGTTGAGCAGGTTGACGGCGTAAAAGCTGTAACATTCGACGGAAGCAGTTGGTTCGAAGGGCCGACATCCATAGAGGGTATCGAGGGAGCAGGTACCCGTACGATTGAAGTGTGGGCTTACAATCCGGAAATACCGAGCGAAGAGACGATAGTATCCTGGAGTCATCGTGGAGGCCCGGCAGGTACGAATATGGCCTTCAATTATGGTAATAACGCCTCATTTGGTGCAGTTGGACACTGGGATACACCTGACATGGGGTGGTGGGGAGCCCATTCGCCTGCCCCTGCTGCCAACACATGGTGGCAATTGGTTTATACCTATGACGGTTCTGCCGCCCGCGTCTATGTAAATGGCGAAGAAGAAAGTGTTCGGAACCCGGTTCAGCTGAATACACACCCCGGTAATATAATTCGGGTTGCTGCCCAGGCTGATGATACCGGTGCGGGTGTAGCTTCACAATTTAATTTTACCGGTTCGATTGCCTCTGTGCGAATTTACGACCGCAGTTTGACAGCGCTTCAGGTACAGGACCTGTTTCAAGGTATTCTTCCTACATGGCTTAAAGCCGAGAAAACCCGCGCCGGTTGATGGAGCTATACACCTGGATACATGGGTGAATCTTGGCTGGTCGCCCGGAACTTCCGCTGTCTCGCACGATGTGTACTTCAGTGATAATTTCGACAGTATAAAAGACGGCACTGAAGATGCATTTTATGGCAACCAGATATCAACTTTCTTTGTTGCAGGCTTTCCCGGATTCGCTTATCCGGATGGCCTTGTTCCGGGCACAACTTACTACTGGAGGATTGACGAAGTAAATGATTTGCATCCGGATAGTCCATGGAAAGGCGATATCTGGAGCTTTACGGTTCCACCCAGGAAAGCCTATAATCCTACGCCGACTGATGGCACAAAATATGTGGATACAGATACGGAACTTGGCTGGACAGCCGGTTTCGGTTCAAAATTACACACCGTATATTTCGGTGATAATTTTGACGATGTCAACAATGCCGCCGGAGGATCGTCTCTTGGTACTACGAGCTATAATCCCGGCCCGCTTGAATTAGAGAATACTTACTATTGGCGCGTTGATGAGTTTGATGCTGCCACCACATATAAAGGTGACATCTGGAGTTTCGAAACGATACCTGTTATCTCCGGTACTGACCCTAATCTTGTTGGCTGGTGGAAATTTGATGAAGGATTTGGAACCAAGGCCCTTGATTGGTCGGGCCGGAACAATCATGCCGATCTCGTTGGCGGGCCTCAATGGATGCTTGGCTATGACGGTGGCTCGCTGAAGCTCGATGGTTCTGATGACTATGTGGCATTACCCATCGGCTCGGTTATCGAGTCACTGACCAGCTCGACCTTCACGATATGGGTTGATTTTTCGAATGCCGGAGGAGCCTGGCAGCGTATCTTCGATTTTGGCACCGGTACCACAATCAATATGTTCCTTACGCCCCGTACGGATACGGCCGGGCCAATGCGTTTCGCTATTACAACTGGTGGTGGTGGAGCCGAGGAACAGGCAACTGCGCCAGGCACTTTGTCCCGTGGTTGGCACCATGTGGCTATCACTATCAACGCTGATACTCACGCCATTAATCTGTATCTCGACGGTATTGCCATCGCAAACAACAACTCTGCTACACTTACCCCGCATGACCTCGGTAGAACCACCAACAACTGGATTGGTCGGTCTCAGTACGCCGCCGATGGGTACTTTAATGGCTCTGTTGATGATTTTCGCATCTACAACTATGCGCTGTCACAGGACGAAGTGAAAGAAACCATGCGAGGTGACACCACACTCGCCTGGGATCCCAGCCCTGCTGACAGGTCAACAAAGGACATCGATGAAGTATTGCCCTTTAGCTGGTCACCGGGAGATAACGCATCGCAGCACGATGTGTACTTTGGCACCGATGAAAATGCCGTGGATAATGCCGATGCATCAGACATAACCGGAATATATCGCAGTCGGCAGGCTGCTGCAAGCTACACTCCCCCCGAAGGTGTTGAATGGGGTGGCGGTCCTTACTACTGGCGAATCGATGAGGTTGGTACCGACGGAACTATCAACAAAGGCAGAATCTGGAGATTTACAGTAACCGATTACCTCACTGTCGATGACTTCGAGTCCTACAATGACATTAATGAAGGTGAGCCGGCTTCTAACAGGATATATCTGGCCTGGCTGGACGGATTTGACAATCCGGCTATAAATGGCTCTGTCGTTGGTTACCCCAACCCTCCTTTTGCCGAGCAGACTATAGTTCACAGTGGTAATCAATCGATGCCTCTTGCATACGATAACGCTGTCGGGAAATCTGAAGCCCAAAAGACCTTGACTTCACGGCGAGACTGGACTCAGGAAGGTGTTGGCATACTGACTATCTGGTTCATAGGCAATGCGGCTAATGCTCCTGAGCCGATGTATGTTGTTCTAAATGGCGCCGCAGCGGTCACTAATGATAATCCAAATGCCACACAGGCATCTACCTGGATCCAATGGAATATCGACCTCCAGGCGTTTGCTGATCAGGGTTTAAACCTT
>CAZIAN010000289.1:0-6475 GCA_964537355.1 uncultured Pirellulales bacterium
GACATCCTTAGACACCTGAGTTAGTATGGTGGTCAAACAACTTCTTAGACCATTACGCTGATGAGTTTTCTGAGAAATCATCACCTTTTGTAAAAGGAGGACATTGAGATGAGCAGATCCAAGAATCAAAACGTACATATACATACCTCAAACTTACTTCGAGTTTCTCGGCGCCAATTTCTTGTAGGAATGGGAGCAGCCGCTACATTTAATATAGTTCCTCGGCACGTTCTCGGAGGTGAAGGTCATGTTGCGGCTAGCGAAAAAACCACCTTGGCATGCATCGGCATGGGGGGGCAGGGCCACATCGATCTCTTTAACCTTCTCAAGTATGACGAGTTGCAGGTAACAGCCGTCTGCGATGTTCACCGCCAGGGCAGTGGTTATATCTCGTGGGATTGGATGAAGGGTAAAGAGCAACGGGTAGGTGGCCGGGAGCCGGCGCGGCGTAAAGTTAATGAATACTATGCAGCCAGAAAAAACGCTGGAGGTTATCGAGGCTGCAGGGCCTATGCCGACTATAGGGAGCTTTTGGAGAGAGAGGATGTAGACGCCGTTGTGATAGCTACGCCTGATCATGCTCACGCTGCCATCACAATGGCCGCAATCAAGAAGGGTAAGCATGTGTATTGTGAGAAGCCTTTGAGCTACTCAGTATATGAAGCCCGGCAAGTCACTGAAGCGGCGCGCAAGGCCAAGGTCGCCACCCAATTGGGTAATCAGGGGCAAGCCAGCGAAGAGGCTCGCCTCGTACAGGAGTTCATTCTGGATGGGGCGATTGGCCCAGTCCATGAAGTGCATGTCGGATTGGGCAAGCGATTCTGGGATCCGCCTATGTGGGGAAGCCGTCCGCCAGAGACTCCGCCTGTTCCTGATGGACTTGACTGGAACCTCTGGCTCGGACCTGCGCCCGTACGGCCTTATCATCCGGCTTATCACCCATGGTGTTGGCGCGACTGGCGCGATTTCGGGACGAGTTCTCTGGGCGATTTGGGTTGCCATGTCCTCTCGACAGTGTTCAAGGCACTTAAGTTGACTTACCCGGTTAGTGTTGAAGGCGAGTGCGTTGAGCTTGGCCCGGAAATCTACCCACGAACGTACAGAGTGAGATACGAGTTTCCCGCCCGCGAAGGAATGCCTCCGGTGAGTTTGACTTGGTACGATGGTGGCTACGAGCCGCCTCGGCCGAAAAAACTCGAATCGGGTAGAGCGGTGTCAGGCGTTGTCTATATTGGCGAGCAGGAAGTGCTCATGGGCCATCGTCTGGTTCCTGAATCCCGAATGCGGAGCTATGGGCGACCTCCGAAGGTACTCCCGCGTTCACCGGGTCAATACAAGGAGTGGATAGATGCTTGTCGAGGCGGCGTACCGGCTGGCTCCGATTTCGTGCGACACAGCGGTTTACTGACTGAGACGCCTCTGTTGGGAAACATCGCCATAAGCGCCGGTAAGAAAATTTACTGGGACGGTCCCAATATGAAAATTACAAACGACGAAGGAGCCAACCAATATCTGCATCGAGAATACCGAGACGGTTGGACGTTATAAGTACATTTTTTTGAACAAATAATCGGGAGCACAAAGAAATTAATAATAATACCTCAATTTTGACAATAGGAGTTACACTGATTGTTATGAATTCAAACACTGTCTGGCCCGAGTTCAGTACACGAAGTCGTGTCTCGAAAGTTTCTAGTGCGGTAAAGATAGCAGAGGATTCGACATACCAATTAAACTGTATGATTCACACACATGATTTCAATGATTTAAGTAAAGTTTTGTTATGCAAAACTTTGGGATGATCAGCGACAATCATTCTTACCTTCCCGCGGCTAGTGGCGGACAACTGGCAGGCGGCAAAGATGGTGGCTTTAAGCAATGCAAATCTGTCGGAAGGTTGGCGAAAACTGGACGCAAGTGGGCACATACTGGCCAAGCGTTTTGGTAACCAGATGCCGGATCTGTATTTTACAAATCAGCTGGGCGAGTCGATTAAAATTCATTTATAGAGGATGGGATTGTGGATTGAGGGTAGCTATGATGAGATGAAGAAGGTTATATTCCTTACTTATATTCTGTGGATGTGATTTCGATAATTTTATCTTTACTTACAAATGGTTTTGCAAGACTGAAAACCAAAACTTTTATTCTTTCTTCGAGTGTGAGTTTAATGTTGTCGGGTTTGAGGTTTCTGTGGATTATACCTTTCTTATGAAATACCGTGACCTGCTCCCTTATGCTGATTGACTTCGTGCCCAAAAACATTAGAATTGAACCAGATATTACGTTATTAGGGAAATCGGAACATGCAGAGGAACTGTCTATTATATCATATGGGAAATATAGGCTTGAAGGAGAGCTTGTGTGAAGTTTATAAGGGAGGCCCTGGTTGATGTTTGACCTCTGGTTGTCTTACAGCAGAAGGTTATGGATAGGCGTCGTCGTATTCGGCATATTGCTTGTAAACTCAGGGATTGTTGATGCCGGACCGCGGATCGGATTTTTGGCTGCTGAATCTTCATCGGCATCAATAGGCCCGCACAATCTGGCCGCGTGGCAGGCCGCCAAGAAACTGGGCAGAGCGACACTTCTCCTGCGACGGCAGGATGGTTGCTTTATTGATACCTTGGGCAAGAAACGGCTTATAAGCGACTTCGACGTTCTTTGGTATCATCAGGGTGATGCTATCGCACGAAACGCCATGTACCATGGGTCTAGCCTGGAGGAGATTCGCCGATTCGCAACGAACGGAGGTGGTGTATTGCTTTCGGGCGGTGCGCTGGCGATGGTCGCGCCGCTCGGCTTGGAAACCGTGATGCGTCCCCAGCGTCATGAACTGGGCAACTGGCGCGATCCGGCAGGTATGATCCCGGTCGAGAAAACACACCGAGCCTTCAGTGGTCTGGAAACCGATGCAGGTCTTATTTGGCTTAGCCTAGGGGGCTGCCGGGCAGTGGCCGATTTCTACTGGGGTGGACCGGCCGAAGGCATGATTCTGGCCAAGACCCCATCCGGTCCAGAGAATCCTCTGGTCGAATATGTGATGGGCAAGGGACGCGTGATTGTCTTTGGCTGGCATTGGCCTGATTATGCTGATGCCGAGAATCCTCATCGAGGCAATCTGATCCGCTTAACCTCAAACCTGTTGAACTATTTAGCCAACAGACAAATGTGGTGTCCCTTTGTCATCCGCTCGGAGTACCCTCCCGCGATCTCAACGGACGAACCGGGCATCTCCCGGCAACGGTGGCAAGCCCTGCAAATGGCCATTGAGGATCTATCAGTCGACTTTCCTGACCGTTATCAAAACGGTAGTGTCTATCTGGAGCGTCTGCGAACGCTTCGGGCTGAGCATGACCAACTTTTACCGACATACGGGCCAGCCGCATATGCAGCCATCGAAAAACAGTTCGATAAGCTCATGGCTGAAGCCCTGCTGGCCAATCCGCTCTTGGACTTCGACCGACTGATAATGATCCGGCGTCGTGCCGACCGACTTGGATTGCCGAGTAACTTCAACAGCAATCCGGATCTTGTACCGACCGGTTACGACAATACACTTGTTGCGCTTTCGCCCGTTCGCCCGGACGGGGATTTGGTGACACTCTTCCGTCCAGAAAACGATCTATTCATCGGCGACATCGATTTGCACTATGACGCTGATCGGCTGTTGTTGTCGAAGCCAGATGTCCACGGCCGATGGGGGGTGGCCGAGCTTCAATTGGACAACGGACGATTGACGGCGCTGCCTCTGATCGACGAGCCGGACGTACACAATTATGATGCCTGCTATCTACCCGATGGGCGTATTGTCTTCACCTCGACGGCCCCGTTTATCGGCGTGCCTTGCGTTGGTGGCAACTCAAAGGTAGCCAACCTTTACTTGCGAGAGTGTGACGGTAGTATCCGTCGCTTGACGAACGATCAGGACCATAACTGGTGTCCGACGATGCTTAACAACGGACGGATCCTGTACCAGCGTTGGGAGTATGCTGATATCGCCCATGCTTTTATGCGCCTGCTGTTTCACGCCAACCCGGACGGCAGTCATCAAATGGAGTACTATGGGAGCAATTCGTTTTGGCCAACGGCTATGTTCTATGCTCGTCCAGTCCCGAATCATCCGTCTAAGTTGGCAGCTATCGTAGGTGGCCATCACGATCTGCCGCGTCAAGGTCAACTGGTCATCCTCGATCCGGCCAAAGGCCGTCACGAAGCCGATGGAGTTGTGCAGCGCATACCGGGTTTTGGAAAGAAGGTCGAACCGGTCATCTTGGATGGCCTTGTCGGTGGAAGCTGGCCTCTTTTTCTGCACCCCTATCCGCTAAGTGAGAAGTATTTTCTGGTTTCCTGCAAACCCACAAAGATATCGTTGTGGGGCATCTATCTGGTCGATGTGTTCGACAACTTCTTGTTATTGTATGAGGAACCCGGCCGTGCGATGCTTGAACCCATTCCGCTGCGCAAGACGCCAAGGCCCCCGGTGCTACCCGATATTATCCAGCGGAACCAGAAAGAAGCCACGGTGCTGCTTATGGACGTTTACGAAGGTCCCGGACTACGAGGTGTACCCCGTGGTACCGTTAAATCCCTTCGGCTAACTAGTTACGAGTATACGTTTCACGGCTTCGGCGGCGAACCGGACCGCGTCGGTTTCGACGGCCCATGGGATGTCAGACGAATACTCGGGACGGTGCCTGTGGAAACCGATGGTTCCGCCTATTTCCGTGTGCCTGCCAATACGCCCATTGCGATCCATCCGCTGGATGCCGATGGCAAGGCGGTAGCCCTGATGCGGAGCTGGTTTACAGCCATGCCGGGCGAAGTTCTCTCTTGTGTCGGTTGTCACGAGCCGCAGAATTCCGCTCCGCCAGTTCGAAGACCGATAGCTCTATTACATGAACCCTCGAAGATCAAGTCCTGGTATGGTCCACCTCGCGGATTCTCGTTCGTGCGTGAAGTCCAGCCCGTGTTGGATGCTTACTGTATTCGGTGCCATCACGGTCGGCCGCTGGCAAATGGGCAGCGCACGTTCGATCTAACCGACCGGCCCGTCCAGCGTGTGGCCTCGTCGTTCCAGATGCACTTCACTCCATCTTACATGGCATTGCACCGATATGTCCACATCCCCACGCTGGAAAGCGACGCTCATATGTTGGCCCCTCGTGACTTCCACGTCGATACGAGCAAGTTGATACAGATTCTGCGCGACGACCATTACGGCGTGCGTTTGAATGCTGAAGCGTGGGATCGGCTTATCACCTGGATTGACCTCAATGCCCCGGCTCACGGAACATGGAAGGAAGTCGTTGATCATGTTCCCACAAAGGCCAAGCTGGTCACTCAAGGTGCTGCCCGTCGTCGCGAATTGCATAATCGCTATACGGGAATCGATGAAGATCCCGAAGCCGTTTATCCCGCCGCTGTCGTTTCACCAGCCGTTGATGCCGGCGCCAGAACCTCGCCGGTTCAGACTCTTTTCACAGCCGAGCCACAGGCCACCACCGAACAGCCTGGCGCAAGGCTCACCTCGACGCTCGAATCTCGGATTGTAACGCTAGCTGAGGATGTGATCTTGGAATTAGTCCGCATTCCCGCTGGCTCATTCACCATGGGCAGCGATAAGGGCTACGTTAATGAGCGTCCTGCTCATTCGGTCACTATCGACGAGGACTTCTGGATAGGTCGGTTTGAGATCACTAATCGACAATATGCTTGCTTCGATCCTGACCATGATAGCGGTTTGGAAACAGGCGAGGTGTATCAATTCGGCGACTACGAACGCGGCCGTCCCTTGCGTCGGCCCGAACAACCCGTAGTGCGCGTTTCATGGCATCAAGCCATAACATTCTGCGAGTGGCTCTCGAGCCTGACCGATCTTAGATTCACTTTGCCCACCGAAGCCCAGTGGGAGTACGCATGTCGCAGCGGCAGTAAGAGCCCGCTTTGGTACGGTACGTTGGATGATGACTTCAGTCGCACAGCTAACCTCTCGGATGCTACCCACTACACCGTCGATTATCCACACGTCCCTACGGCCATTCCACCATGGCGGCCAGCCGATACACGCTTCGACGATGGTTGGCGGGTCTCGGCTCCCGTGGGTGTCTTCCAGCCGAATCCATGGGGTCTGTTCGACATGCATGGCAACGTAGCGGAGTGGACACATTCGACCTATCGCCCGTATCTATTGACTGCCGACCATGACCGAGACAACCGCACTGGTCGAAAGACGGTACGCGGTGGCTCCTGGCTGGACCGGCCCCGACGGGCTCGCTCGGCCTTTCGCATGCATTATGAGCCCTCACAAATCATCCACGATGTCGGCTTTCGTGTCGTGTGCGAGGAAGCAGCACCTTAGCATCCTGAAGCGCCACCGTGAGACAGCTTGTCTTTCCAATTCTAATCTAATGAACTCTTGCAATTTGAACAAATATTACCTGGCATGGGCAAAATTCCCTTTGTGGAACATTGA
>CAZIAN010000290.1:0-6466 GCA_964537355.1 uncultured Pirellulales bacterium
GCAATCTTTTCGGTCATCTTGTCGAGTTCACCGATCTCCTCACCGGTTTGCCAGATGTTGAGATAGTCTAAAGGTAATTTTCGAGAAAATCCTTCATAGGCCGTATTACCTGCTTCAATACTTGCTATAGCGCCTTTAAATATATCAGCTATGATTAAGTTTCCTGTTAGCTCGGTGGCTTGCGTTGCGCATTGTGCTATTGGCACACCGGCTTTGTAGAGCATGCTGAAGCCCCGGCAATATCGGCATATCGAGAGCTGCCGAACACCCAGACCAAGAATTGGTATCCTTAGTATCAGGGCATCCAAAAGTCTGCGAAAAATGCCAGTGTTTGGTGTGGAGCGGTAAAGAGTCAGGGGTATTGCTATCAGCAAATAAAGTGAGCCTAATGCTATTGCAATTTTTGTCAAGAATTCGGATGTGGTGATTTTGCCTAAAATGAGGGAGAGCAGAGGAACAATGACGACCACAATATGAAAAAGCATGAATGACAGAATACATCTTGAGATGAAAATTCCTTTTAATCGATTCTTAAACTCGTACCATTTGGAGAGCATCTTAAAGCAATTAGGTAATTCACCCGAAAGTTCCGCTGATTTTACAAGCATTAAATCCAGCCTGGCAAAGACCTTTGGATATTTGGCCATCGAATCGGCAAAGGTATTGCCCTGAGAGACAGATTCACCTAATTTGGTGAAAATTATTTTCAGACGCCCTTTTAATCCTTCGCTGATTATATTAAGTGACCTTAGTGTCGGCACTCCTGCATCAAGCAAAACCGCCAGGTCGTGATATATTATTGCATGTTGACTGCTCACGTTAAATCTCTTTAAAGTCCGCTATAATGTGTTGATAGTCAATGTTCAACGTTACCCCTTAATTGTATCATTACGGCGGTTTACATCAAATAAATTCGGCCCGGAAAATGTTCCGATATTTATCCTTTTTACAGTAAATTATTGATATGTTCTGTATTTATTATATATAATTTGCATAGGCATAACAGTTTTACAAGTAAATGCCTGGTGAAACAATGGCTGAAAAAATACGCAATTTATCATTCGTAGTGCATAATGGCAGGGAGATTCCGCGAGTGCCGACGGAACTATGTTTTGCTGACCGATTGGGTGGCTGGACAGTACGCTTGAGTATCAGACGCATGAAATATATCGTGGAGCCGGGGATTTATGCGGTGGGTAATCCCGATGGCGAATCGGTTGTTCTTGTTTCGGCAAATTATAAGTTGAGTTTTGATGCTCTTCGCAAAGAGTTGGGGGGGCTTGATGCCTGGATAATTGTGCTGGATACTAAAGGAATTAATGTATGGTGTGCAGCGGGCAAAGGAACTTTCGGTACGGATGAAATAGTTCATCGTATCGGCCTTGTGGAACTTGAGAAAATCGTAAACCACCGCAAAATTATTTTACCTCAACTTGGCGCTCCCGGAGTGGCCGCACACGAAGTTAAGAAAAGTTGCGGTTTCTCAGTAATTTACGGTCCCGTCCGTGCTTGTGATATAATTGATTTTATTAAAGCCGGTATGAAAGCGACGCAGCAGATGCGTCAGGTGCATTTTTCATTTTATGACAGATTAGTTTTGACCCCGGTAGAATTTGTAATGGGTGGGAAATATATGATTTTTATCATGGCGGTTTTATTTATTTCCTCTGGTATTGGCGCAGGTGGATATTCGCGTGATTTATTAATGAGCCATGGTTTTCGTTCGATAGTAAATCTTTTTGCAGCGTCTTTAAGCGGCGCTGTAATTGCTCCGTTACTGCTGCCGTGGCTGCCCGGAAGGAGTTTTTCATTTAAGGGTTTTTCGCTCGGATTTTTTGTGGCGGTTGTCTTATTTTTATTTAAGCTTACAGGCGGCTGGCTTGAGACGGTTGGGTGGATATTTCTGGTTTCTGTGGTATCATCCTTTCTTGCGATGAATTTCACGGGGGCGTCAACATATACTTCACTGTCGGGAGTGAAAAAAGAAATGCGTGTCGCTGTTCCACTGCAGATTATTGCCGGGGTACTTGGATTGGGGATGTGGATTGCCGGCAGGTTTATTTAGAGAGAGTGAAATATGAAGGGACAGACATATCTTAAGAATGTAGTTACTCTTGAACTGAATACTGAAAAATGTATCGGATGTGGTTTGTGTGCTATTGTATGTCCTCACAGAGTTTTTGAAATGAAGGAAAAGAAAGCTGCTATTGTAGATGTGGACTTATGTATGGAATGCGGGGCGTGCGGCCTCAATTGCCCTGTAGAGGCGATTAATGTTAAATCGGGAGTGGGTTGCGCGGCTGCGGTTTTAAATGGAATTTTCAGTGGCGGTCAACCATGCTGCGATTGTAGCTGCTAATCGGAATAGTCGCTTTGTCACTGATAGTCACAATTCATTGGGATCTATCTTTTGTATAACCAATCTATCTCTTGCCAAATATTAATCTTTCCTGTAATATAGTTCCAGTTATTGAAGGAAGTTGTTGCTGTTGTTGTCTTCCCGGCCTGATAATGTTTACGACTCAAAGGGCGATAATTGGTTATTAATAGTCTATAGTAACTGGTATAAATATGAAGCTGAGCTGGGCCAGTCGCATTACAATTTTGAGGGTATTGTTGATAGTTCCATTTGTCAGCTTGATGTTGAAGACAAATGATCCCGCAATTAGTCCTGTCGCACAGAACTCAATTCGGTATGTTTCAATTGTTATTTTTTTAGTTATGGCTATCAGCGACGCCATTGACGGCTATTTGGCTCGGGTAAAAAAGCAGGTCACAAAGCTTGGGGCGTTTCTTGACCCGGTTGCCGACAAGCTTCTGATGACCTGTGCGTGTCTATTGTTGGCTTCTCAGCGTGGGCACGTCCAGGAATTCCTTCTGCCGCCGACAGTTGTGGTTTTAATAATCGGCAAAGACTTGTTTTTGCTTATCGGTTTTCTCATAGTTTATTTTATTACTTCACGGACCCATATCGTTCCTGTGTTTATCGGCAAGCTTGCTACCGCTCTGCAGTTGTCGATGGTGACGGGAATCCTGATTGCACCTGAGGTTTCTGGAATTTTACCCGGCTGGATTTGGTTCCTGCGTTTTCTGTGGTGGTCGGCTGCGGGGACAGCTATTTTGGCGACGCTTATTTACATTCGTAACGGAAGTCGATATATTGAGCAATATGAACAAAGCCTGGCGAACAATAGCTCTTAGCTAACAGTATCCAGAGCTGGTGATTCACAAAATATGAGATACAAAATGTTAAGTACGGGATAGAAAAAAGTGGCTGTACAATTTAGTGAAATCCCCGAGGTTTTGGAAGATCTTCGTCGTGGCGAGATGATTGTCCTTGTTGACGCCGAAGATCGTGAGAACGAAGGCGACCTTCTATGCGCCGCCGAGAAGGTAACACCTAAGATTATTAATTTTATGGCAACGTATGGCCGGGGGCTTATTTGTCTGCCCCTCACCGCTGAGAAATGTGATTTGCTTGGCTTGTATCCACAGACCGTTGACAATACCGCACGATTCGGAACGGCGTTTACTATCAGTATTGACGCCGCCAAAGGGATAGGCACGGGCATAAGCGCTGCAGACAGGGCGCAGACGATTCTGGCGACTATTGCAGATAATGCCAGACCGAATGACTTTGTACGTCCGGGGCACGTATTTCCGCTCCGTGCCCGTGACGGTGGCGTACTGGTTCGGGCCGGCCAGACGGAAGGTGCGATTGATTTGATGCGCCTTGCTTCTCTAAAGCCTGCCGGTGCCATCTGTGAGATTATGAACGAAGACGGCTCGATGGCACGAGTGCCAGAGCTGCTGAAATTTTGCGAAAAGCACAATCTTAAAATTGCTTCGATTTCCAAGCTCATAGAGTATCGTCTCCAGCGCGAAAGCCAAATCAAGCGTCTTGAGTGTGTCAATTTACCTACAGACTACGGAGAATTTACGCTTATAGGTTATGAGAGCATTACTTCAGCCGAGCCACATCTGGCGTTATGCAAAGGCGGCGTTGGCCGGCTCGACGACAACGGAAAACCCATAGAGCACGATGAGCCGCTGTTGGTCAGAGTGCATTCGGAATGTATGACCGGTGATTTGTTTCATTCACAGAGGTGTGAATGCGGCTACCAGTTGATAACCGCAATGAAGATGATCGAAGTGGCCGGCAAAGGTGCTTTGATTTATCTGCGTCAGGAGGGAAGAGGCATCGGTCTGTCAAACAAACTCCGAGCTTATAAGCTTCAGGAGCAGGGATTTGACACTGTTGATGCCAATTTGGAGCTGGGCTTTATGGCCGACAAACGCGATTATGGAATCGGGGCTCAAATCTGCCGTGATTTGGGGCTCAGAAAAATACGCATCCTGACAAACAATCCGAAAAAGATCAATCGTCTTGAGGTTTATGGTATTAAGATTGTTGAGCAGATACCGTTAAAGGCTGAGCCGAGTAAGCATAATATCGATTATTTGAAAACGAAAAAAAGCCGCCTTGGTCATATGCTTGACGAGGATTAATAAATTATGAAGGTTGCTGCCGTGGCATTCCGAATATTGTTATTTATATTTCTTTTGGCTGCTGCCGGTTGCGGACAGTTGACGGGACGTACCTCGAAGGCTGATAATGATTTTAATAACCTGTCCGCTTATTCTCGTTTTGCCCCCGACAAAATCAATATTATGCCGTTAACTGAATTTATCAACACCGACAATGTCCGGCAAATTAGTATCAAACCATACGTCAGCTTGCTTGATTCTTTTGGTTCTCAGATAAAATCACCGGGCATATTTCGCTTTGAATTATACCAAAGAGCTTTGCGTTCGGCTGAACCAAAGGGAAAGAGGGTTGTTATTTGGCAGGATATCGACTTAACTGATCCGGCCGTAAATCATGAATACTGGCGGGATTTTTTAAGGGCTTACGAATTCGATTTACCCTTTGAGCTGGATGTGAACCAAAGCTATATATTGCAGGTAACGTGCCAGTGCCCGAACGGCAGACGCCTTTCTGATGAATTCGCTCTTAAATTAACACAATGATTTCTCTCCGTTGCGGTTCGGCCTTCGCCAAAACACGCCAAGCAACCGATTTCACAGGTGATATTGCTGAGAATTGAAGTTTTTTATTGCTGTTGGGTAAGTGCTTGCCCGGTAGCGGTTTTGTATAAGTTTTTCTTGACGAACCGGCTGTTGATTTAGTATAAATAGAGTTAATGAAGCTTATGCTGGTGTAAGAGACTGTCCTGTTCTATTCATATGAACATGCGTACCTGGTTTTAGTGTGCAGGTTTTATTTGACAGGAGGAATCAAGTTTCTTACATTTCAGTCAGTAGTTGGTAGTTGTCTTTTGAAGGAAGGAGGTAGTGACAAGTCATACAATATCCTCTGAATCAAACATCAATAATGGGTGTGAAGATAATTATCCGTTCTTTTTTCTTTTTACCATTAAAAGGAGAGCTATTATGTCTAAATTAGTAAAGTCAGTAGTAATTTGTGTAGTGGTAAGTTTGGTTGTAAACGGTACTTTACAGGCCAACTGGTCGGAAACTTTCGACGGCGATGAACTCGACCTGGCAACCTGGCAATTCCTTCCTTTTCCGGATGTGGCCAAAACATTCACAAATACCATTGAGATAGATCCGAACGGCAACAAATACTTAAGCCTGGATGAGAGCAGTTCAGTTGGAGTTGGCGGCTCGGCATTCGGTGCCGGATTTGGAGCCGATGAAGTCTTTACTGATGTTCGTGTCGGGGCCGTCGTAAATGTAACCGGTGATGCCTCACGGAATCACCACGGTTTAATCGCAAGGGCAATATATGTTATTGACCCGGATGGTTCAGTAACCGGGGTTGCACCTGGTTTGTTTACACCTCAGGTCTATGTAATGCACATAAACTGGGAAGAAGGTCCGGCCAACCTGAGAATTGACATCGAGAAAGTCGTCAATATGCAAAACATCATGAGGAATGAAGTAGCATTGGGATTGGAACTTGCTGTACCCGGCCTCAACCATAAAAGGAGCTACTATGCTGAGCTGGATGTTGTCGGTTCGGGTCCCGTGTATGTTACAGGTAGCCTCTATGAGTATAAAGGCGGCCCATTGGTAGTGAAGACCGCGACAATGGTGGACACCAATGGTAACGACCCGTGGGAAGATCCGGATGTGCATGATGAGGTCTTTTTGGATGGTAAAAGCGCGGTCTTCGCGCAGAATGAAAACGATGAGCCGGTAGGTTACCATACTACATTTGATGATGTCTTTTCTGTTTCTGATGGTCCGGCGGCGGTTAATCCCAGCCCTGCTGATGGTGCAGCGGGGGTGTCTATTGAAGCTGATCTTAGCTGGCTTGAGGCGGAATTTGCGACTTCACGTGATTTGTGGTTCGGCAAAAAGGGAGCTATGGAAAAGATTGAGCAGTCGCCGGAAGGCGCTTCCTTTGACCCAGGGACATTTGAATTCGGCCAAACTTACG
>CAZIAN010000291.1:0-6465 GCA_964537355.1 uncultured Pirellulales bacterium
ACTTGTTTGAGCGATGTGGGTACTTCCTCGGCCTGACCCAAAATGCAATTACCAACATCTGGTGGAAATCCACGAACCTTACGTCCGCTAAACAAACCCAAGACTTCATGTTGTCGATTGGCATATACTCCAACTGTGAACATGCAATCAGATAAACCTTCGACATACTCTTGGAATATAAAATATTCTAACAGGTCAGTGTGGAGAGCTACAAATTGATTGAGTTCTGTCCGATTTCTGAGAACTGTCAGTCGCAGTTGATCAAGGTGTCGCGATAACTCTTTAGCTGCAGGATCATTACCAGAGATGCGCCGATATTCCGGTTTTGCTGCAACCGGAAAGGTATCTTTCGCCAAACAATCAAATTGTGAATGTTTCCAGCTTCGGGGAACAGAGTAACCCTTATGCTCAGCCCACTCATAGAAACGTTGTTTTCGAATTAGTAATTCCATCGTTGCCCAATCAGCCACACACGGAAGATAATATTGTGAAAGAGCCTGCTTATGCCGAGAGACAGCCGTGGCCCAGTGATCATTAGTTGGAAAAAGTACTGGTCGGTGCTTGAACGATCGACCAAGTTCCAACATTTGGTCAATGAACGCCCCTTCCGAAGTGAGAGGGTCTGGACATATTCGATATTTAGCATATCGACTGTAAGTCCCGACAGACCGAATACTGTCTAAAGCAAAGACTTCAACATTATTCCTTCCCAATTCCTGAATAATGCTTAAGCCGTTGTACTGGCAGTTAAATACTATGGCCGTCATTTTGCACTCATTACAATAAACACTGTCTGAATCCCCCGGCCATTTATTCGGAAGCTACCGAGATGCATTAATGCGCTTATAACCGGTTGACACCTGTAACACCATTTCAATCGCAGCTTTTTCATGATGCGAAGAACACGACGATATCGGAGCCAACAAATTCTTGGTTTCGACCTTTTAATTAGCCGCAGTTCCAGCCCTAAGCGTGTTGCAAAGTTAATCCAAAACTGGGGTGTGCGATAGTAACAAAAGCCATCTTTAACATAATTGGACTTGCACACCTGCAGCTTTTGAACAGAGAGAAAATCCCTAAGTACAAATAGTCCATCTTTGGTAAGCATTGAAACAGCTTTTTCGGCAAAATCGTACAGCATTTCATCACTGTATAGGTAAAGTACACCGCTCGCGAATATAAGATCGTATTTTTCTTCGTCAACATATGATTCGAAAACAGATTTGTGACATCTGATACCTGGTCGATCAGCCCAAAGCTTTACCAATCTGCTGTAAATCCGCTCGGCTGCTTCCAAAAGAACAACTTCTGAATAGAATCTACGTAAAAGCTTTGTGAATCGACCATATCCCGCCCCAACATCCAAACATCTACGGCGATCTACTGCCCAAGTATTCAAAAGTTGTCCTAATATGCGATTCTCAATAGCATTGTCAAGGTAAGCTAAATCTGGATCAGCTTGACTCGTGGAACTTTCAAGGCTGCATAGCTGTTCATTATCCCAATAGTCGATGATCCTATTTTGTGTATTATATGATACAAAGTTGTTTGATTTAGATGTCGAATCGTTCCTTTGGCTCATAACGCTTGATAGGTAATCCGATGATTTTCCGTAAAAAGTTTACTCGTCTAAAACGTCTATACGTCGCATAATCGCAACGGAAATAAAAGGGACTTTGGGGATTCTTTTTATAACGCTCTTCATGGCCGACTGTATCGAGTGCTCTTATGAGAACACGCCCTGTAATTTGTGCGCGTTTAGTATCCAAAGACACGGGACTTTCACCAGGCTCAATATTAACACGCTCTTGAGCCAGAATCAGACCGGCATCAAATTGTTTTACAAGCTGGTGAACAGTAACTCCGCTCTGTTTTTCCTCATTAATAAGTGGAGCAAATGTGACGTTGCCACCGCGATATTCAGGCAAGTAACTTGAGTGACAGTTAAGTGCAATCATACCCGCCAGAGAAAACACGTCCTCTGTAATCCTGAACTTCCATCCATTTGACAGCACTACATCGGGCGAAACGGCGGCTATGCAGTCCTTTATGGTTTGAAGTGATTTATCTGTGGTCTGTATATACTCAACAGCATGTAGCTCACACAACTCTTCTATACACATTAATTCAAGAGGTTTATTCTTCTTTAAGACCCTTTTAAGCCGGGCATATAACCTTAAACAAGTACGACCGGGCGAGACCAACGCCAGCCTGGCCCGCTTATAAAAACACTTGCGAGCCATCTTTTGTAAGGTATGAGCATAAGCAATGACTAACACAACATTCCATTCGTCCTTTAGAATCTCTTCCAAACCCAAGTATGACTTGGCATTATTCTCTGTGCAAAGATAAACTATTTTATTTGAGCGTTCTATCGTTTCATCCTCAACCAAATTACCAGTCTGCCTTACCTGTGTAAGGACCAATTTCCCTTATATCTTTTGCCGGCACACTACTAATAATGCCTTTATTTTCACAAAATCTGCTTCATAATCTTGAATATTTGTTGCTGGCTAACATATCCTCTATATAAATATTGCAACAAAAAAACGGGGCCTGGGCATTGCGCAGAAAGCAACCAAGAAAAACAGTATCATTTATTTATCAACTATAATCATCGCCCATACACATCCCCTCATATTAAATCTCCACAGTTTGTCCAACGAAGCGATCAATTTCGGCGAATTGATATGAAGTAATCGGCACACTCTCAGAAGACGCTTATTGACAATTGGCAAAACAGCATAATTTGTAACTTTCCCATCGAAAAGATGCTCTACAATTTCCCTGTCAATCCGCCGGAGGTGACCACTTACCGGCGTATATCTGCCACAGTAAACACACAACTGGTGTGTTATCTTTTGTTCCCATGGAACTGTAATTATAATTCTCTTCCTGGCTACGCGTAGCAGTTCTCCAACCGCTCTATCCAGATCATCTACATGTTCGAGAACTTCCATACAGGTAATGGTATCTACACTGTTTTCTTCGAAGCTATCCAGATCACCGTGTCTAAATCCCCAGCGCACAACATGTTTTCCAATCTTCTGATTTGCCAGTTTAATACGTTGCTCACACACTTCTGTACCATAAACTGATTTAAGCTTGTGCTCTTGCTGGGCCAATTTAATAAAATCTCCATAATAAGCACCTACATCAAGCAAGCTATCTCCTGCTATCCATTTAGAGGCATGAAGAAATCTTATTCTATCCTTTAAAGTTAAAATCCCCTTAGGCAAGCCAAGCGCCTCATAGTATGAATCATCGTATCTAAAATCTTCAGGTATCTTTTCGGAAATTATATCTTTCCCCATTTAAGCCTCCCTTCCTGTAGTCTAATCCATTTACTCCACCAATACAAAAGAATTATGGCTAATGAGTAGAAACCACCCAAAGTGATTACCTTTACAAAATCTGAAACATCCCAGACTAATCCAGCTACTAAAATAACGCTCGGCAAAACCGCAATTAACAATATATTAGCAAGGCGCTGATAAGGGAAAATGTGAAATATTCCTGTATGAAGAATTTTTCCAATGAAAAATATACAATAAGGTATTGTCCAAACATATATGACTATAACTGTAGCAACAGCGGCGCCTATAGCGCCAACAAGTTTAATTAAAATAATACTTAAAACTAAATTTAATAATAGTCCCACACTTGTACGATAAAGTATCAATGTGTTTTTCCCTGCCGCCATAAATACTGCCCCAAAGGTTGTAATCCGAATGGGGAGAAGCAATAAG
This sequence comes from uncultured Pirellulales bacterium, assembly GCA_964537355.1. Taxonomy (GTDB): domain Bacteria; phylum Planctomycetota; class Phycisphaerae; order Sedimentisphaerales; family Anaerobacaceae; genus NIOZ-UU13. The sequence goes on from CAZIAN010000291.1 coordinate 3,750, forward strand.
TAAATACGAAATGGGACAGCACTATCTTCATACTTTACCGAAAACAGTATTCGCATAACCTCCGGTGCCATTACAAACAGAAAAATCATAACAGGGAAAATCAAAAGCGCGCACTTTACCATTGCCCTGTGCCATAGCTCCATGAGTTCCTGATATTGGGCCGCCTTGTACAAATTGACAAGGTCAGGAATAAGAACTGCAATAACCGAACCGGTCAATATTCCTATTAAAGGTATCTCAATAGCACCATTTACGTAAACCGCGAATTGTTCCGGAGAGCACATTGAAGAAACAATCATCTTATCTAATGATAAGAATATTCTTCCAATCATCCCAGCCAGACCCAACGGGACTGCATATTTTAACTGAGACCACATGCTATTTTTGCTCGGCAGCCACGAACCAGCTTTACAGGCAGCAAACATTAATTTCAAAGCCGGAACAAACACTATTCCCGACGCAACGACTGTACCAACAATAGCCGCAACAGGGGTACGACTAATCAGGATAGCGGTTAACACCATGGCAAGCATAAACAAGCGGCTTAATACATTAAAAACTGCAACTTGTTTTACTCTATTACGAGCTATAAGACAGGCACCAAGCCCTGAAACAGGTAACATAAATAAAGGATAAGGAGCCAGTATAAGCAGCGTTCGGGCTATGTCCGGATTATTAAAACGCCATGCCAAAAGTCGATTTCCTCCAAAAAGAAGGAAAAGGGAAAAAAGTCCGGCCATAAAACTAAGCAACAGGATATTCTCCATCAGCAGAGAACGGGGCCGTTTGTTTTCTCCAGGCAAAAAGTAATACAAGGCATCAGGTAATCCAAGCATTAGTAACGGTGACACAAATGCGTATGCAAGCAGCGTCTGTCGGTACGTAGCATAATCGTACATAGTCAGCAGGCGTGCAAGAATCATTGCGCTAATCAGCCTTACACAGGTCGTCAGAAATGTGCCTGAGGCAAGAATACCGGCTTTGACTGTTCTGCTTTGTGACATGTTATTGAGACTCTAGATTTTGCATGGGAAATATATCACATATTTCTCACATAAGGACAAGGTTAAGCTGTATGAATTATTTATTAAAATCTGCCAAGAGCATTTTGAGTCTGTGCAATTTAGGCAGAAAATAAGTCTGGATATCCTGTTTCTTTAATATCAGTGTATCCGATAGCGAATTTCCGGATATTGTCAGGTACGCAATCAGGGCAATCAAAGTAGCTATACTGTAAGCAATAGTTGAAGCAAAAGCGGCTCCGGCAATACCCCATTTAGGGATAAGCCATACGTTAAGAGGTATGTTAATTGCCAAAGAAATAAAGGCGGCGAGCGTGCCAAATTCTGGTCTACCACGTCCAGCAAGATCAGCAGTAAATATTTTACTAACGCTTAAAGCAACTATTCCTGGTAAAAGCAACATAAGGGGTCTTACAGAAGGAAAATATGCAAAACCATACATTATTCTAATAACAGGTTTGCAGACAAGAAATAAAACTAAAGCCAAAAGTAACATGATAGAAAGAGTATGGCGAGACACTCTCGGTGTTAGATTATTCGCGTCTTGTATCTTAATTGATGAGACTCTCGGAAACAAGATTGTAGCTATTGAACCGGGAAGAATCCATAATTTTTCGGCGATTCCTACGGCAAGGGCATAATATCCTACATCGGTTGTAGTTAAGAAGTAAGCAACTAAAAATATATCTAAACGGTAGTTTAGAAACTGGGCAAGATTTCCAAAATATGCCTTTGTCCCATATTTTAGTGAATCTGATAATAACAGAGAATTAAACGAATATTTTAACTTTTCAATCTTGTTCACTAATACAATCATGAGAATTAAGTTGATCGGACAAATAACAATCGATACCATAATCGCTCCAAACACGCCCAAATCTAATAAAATTAATAGAATAAACAGGAATATTACCTGCAAACCTATTCCCAAAATACGCAAAACATTGAACTGAATTACTTTTTCTCTGCCTACCAGAATCGAATTTAAAAAACCGGATATCAAAGAAAAAGGCAACGTTAGTATAAGTAACCATATGTAAGAAGTATTGAGATTCTTTGAGCTAATGAAATTCTGGTACATTTCCATCTTACTCACAATCCAGAATATTAAAATCAAAGCTAATCCTAAAGAGATACCGTAAAATAAGGAATTCGAACCAATACTTGATATGGTATATTTCCTGTTTCCTGAAAAATATACATTAGAGGCTTCTATTCCAAGTGTCCCGAATTTTAGTAAAATGGTGGGCATTAGAACAATCAGGGCATATATACCCTTGTTCGTGGGTCCCAAAACTCGGGCAATAATAATTGAAGTTCCTAAACCCAGAATGAAAGTCAACAAGTTTGAAGCAAAAGTTATTACACTATTTCTTGATAGGCTTGCCATTTTTTGCTCTTAATTTATATCTTTTTGCAAATCCCGTATAAATCTATAGATTTATTTAATTCCCGGCTTTCCAGAAAAATATCATCCATAATAAAATTCTGGAATAAGTTATTGAATTCTTCGTTGCTTTCTTTCTTCGTATTGTCTTGCTGAGACAATTTCACTTTTTTGGATACATATTCTTTAAGTAATATCTTGATGCTATCCGGAAGAATATTCTTTATTAGGCCGGACAAAGGACGATGTATATATACATTATAGGGAGATTTTCGAACGCGCTTTCTTTCAATCTCCTCGATCCATT
>CAZIAN010000292.1:0-2006 GCA_964537355.1 uncultured Pirellulales bacterium
CGAACTAATTGCCGAGGAAAACATTCCTTCCCGTAGCGGCGGTTCTTTGCCTAATGTATTTCAATATACCGAACCAATCACTCTGAACCACAGTACTCACGTCAAAGCCTGCATATTTAAAGGCGACACATGGAGTGCATTGAACGAGGCGACCTTTGCTATAGACCCATTAGCAGAAAACCTGCGCATCACAGAGATTATGTATAATCCATTTAATCCAAACACCGAGTACGTTGAACTGAAAAACATCGGGGCCGAAGCCATTAATCTGAATCTGGCTAAATTTACAAACGGTATTGATTTTACCTTCCCGAACATGGAGCTTTCACCCAACGAATATGCCGTAGTCGTTCAGGACCGCGAAGCCTTTGAAACCAGGTACGGTACAGCCCTTAATATAGCCGGCCAATACACCGGCAGCTTGAATAATGCCGGAGAGCGAATCAGACTTGAAGATGCCATTGGTCAAACAATTCTGGATTTTGACTATAGTGACGGCTGGCGTTCTATTGCCGATGGTGATGGTTTCTCGTTGACAGTAATAGACCCTGCCAACACCGACCCATACGACTGGAACGAGAAAAACTCCTGGCGTGCAAGTGCATGCCTCAGCGGTTCACCGGGCGAAGATGACAGCGGTATTATCCCCGAACCGGGTGATGTGGTTATTAACGAGGTGTTAGCTCATTCACATGCTGATGCCGCGGATTGGATAGAGCTGCATAATACTACCGACACTCCAATAAATATTGGCGGCTGGTTCCTCAGCGACAGCCGTTCTGATCTTATGAAATACCAGATTGTCCCAGGGACAATAATTGCTCCGGATGGATATATCGTTTTCTACGAAGACCAGCATTTCAGGAACATAGCGGCCCCGGGCTCTTATCAGCCATTTTCCCTGAGCGAGAATGGTGAACAGCTGTATCTAAGCTCCGCCGAAAGTGGCCTTTTAACAGGCTATCGTAATGTAGAGGATTTCGGTGGCTCTCAGACCGGCGTATCTTTTGGCAGATACTATAAGTCAAGTACCGGCAGCTATAACTTTGTACAGATGTCGCAGAATACTCCCGGTTTTGCTAATGACTATCCGAAGGTCGGCCCGATAGTCATCAACGAGATTATGTACAATCCATCGTGGCCTTATGGAGGTACATATACGAATGATCAGTATGAATATGTAGAGCTGCACAACATCAGCAACGAACCTGTCTCTTTATATGATTTTGACAAAGCTCAGCCGTGGAAGTTCAGCGACGGCATTGAATTTATCTTCCCGGCTGATATTCCTATTACTATACCCGCCGGTGGATATTTGCTGGTGGTCAAGGACCCGGAGGCATTTTCCTGGCGATATCCCGCTGTTCCTGTTGAGAAGATTCTTGGTCCATACAGCGGCAGCTTAAGCAATACCGGTGAGAGGTTGGAGCTTTCGATGCCGGGTGACGTGGACAACTCCGGCACACTTTATTACATTCGCGTTGACAGGGTAAGTTACAGTGATGGCTCTCATCCTGGGAATTCCCCCGATGGAGTTGACCACTGGCCGACCGTACCGGACGACGGCTTGGTATCTTTGTCCAGAGTATCTCCGCAGAGCTACGGCAATGACCCTGACATCTGGACCGCCTCTGCGCCTTCACCAGGAACTGTTAATCCGTAAAATTTCAATCCAGGAAAAAACGCCTCTGATATGAAGGGAGCCACTATTGGCTTTTCTTCAGGATTGCCGTCAATTCATCGTCCGTCAAAGGAATAGGATTCCCTTTCATACTGCTTGACTTTTGGGATTTCGCAACTACTGTCGGAAAATCCCGCTCTTTCAATCCAAACTCCGATAGTGGCGGCACTTTTACTACCAGGCAAATATCTTGTACCCACTTTACTCCATCAACTGTTTTTGCCGTAATCCCGGTTAGTAGTTGGGCTATCTCATCATAACGGGCTAAAGTTGTAGAGCCGGGTGCGCGGTTCTGCAAAGCTTGTATGTTAGCTTCCATAACGTA
>CAZIAN010000292.1:2106-6464 GCA_964537355.1 uncultured Pirellulales bacterium
TTTGCCTTATTGGAAACATAGGCTTCCATGAGTTGAGTGAGCGCATCCAAACCTGTACTGGCGGTAATAGACGGTGGCATTGAATGAGTTAGCACTGGATCAACCACGGCCAAACGGGGAGATATCAATGGACCGCGCAAACTTACTTTGACCTGATGCTCAGGCACACTCAGCACGGCATTTTGGGTGACTTCGGCGCCTGTTCCTGCTGTCGTTGGAATCGCAATATAAGGTACCGGGCTGTGAGTTAACGGCTTACCATGACCGACAACTTCCAGGTAATCCTCCAGATCACCGATGTTAGTCAGCATTGCGGCAATGACTTTACCGGTATCTAAAGCGCTTCCGCCTCCAATACCGATGACTAAATCACTTTTGGCTCGTCGGGCCTTTTCAATGCCTGTCTTTGCTATAATTGTAGTCGGCTCACTGGTAACGCTGAACGTGACATATTCAATTCCCTGTTTATTTAGATTTTCGAGGAAAGGTTCGGCTCGTTCGAGACTTTGCCCTGTGACAACAAAAGCACGTTTTCCCATCTCGGCCGCTAAAGGCGCGACGTCCAGGATTGTCCCGGGGCCGAAGATTATATGAGTAGTGGTCGCAAATTCAAATCTCATTATTTCTCATGCTAAAGGTTAAATTCTGCAATTAATCCCAGCCCTGTTCATCGGGAAATACATTTGTGTATTTAATACTGGTTCGTGGCTCAGCCATCATGCCTGCCACAGCATCACGCCATTTTTGGTAATGAACTGTTTCTTTATGCCTGGCAGGATCTTCTGGTGTTCGATAAACCTCAACCAGCACAAAACTCGTTGGATCATCTTGTTGTTGGATAATATCGAATCGCGCAATACCCGGTTCCTGAATGCTGTTATGGGCGTTTTCAAGAGTGGCTTGCTGAAATGCTTCAACTTGATCAGATTTTACGTGAACAAAAACATGGACTACCAACATAACATTCTCCTTACAGTTGTATTCATAGATGTGAAGTTTACCAAATAAGCTGCATGTAAACAAATGATTCTTACGGTCTCTAAAATCGCCTCATTCTATTTTGTGATTTTTCACGAGATGTCCATCAATGTTAAACTCATAAAAAGTAATTAAAGGACCAAAACGTCCTTAGAGATATCATAGGATTAGCTTTCGAATATCGGACCTTAAAATTAAAAAGAGAATACCTGCTATATCACTAAATTATCTTGACATAGCTATTGATATTGTGTATACTTAATATGTTGTGAGTGCAAGTAAGGCGACTTACGCTGTAAAGCATTAAACACGAAAATGCATGTAAAGGCACTATGCAATATGGAGACTGGGTGAATGAAAAGCTGATAACAAATCGCCTGTCTCCTTCTTTTTTGCGCTTCTGAAAAATTGTATCCAATCACACATCTCTATTGTTTTTTAACGACTTTTGTAGTTAACTAACAGCATTACTAATACTTTTTATGCATTACCCCAATGACTTGAAAGGAGAAACGCATGCACAGATCTTCTGCGTATTTTATATTTTTCACGTTGATGTTTTCACTGACAGCAGGGGGAACATCTGGCGTTTTTGCAGTTGAAAAGAAACCGCCCGTCGATTGGGTGGACCCGATACTTGGAACCGCCAGTTCGAGGTGGATGCTTTATCCCGGTCCGAGTATGCCCTTTGGAATGGTAAAGCTAAGCCCTGACAATACAGAAAAATCTGGTTTAGATGCAGGATACGAATACACGATTGAGAGCATATCGGGGTTTGGCTGCGTCCATTCCTGGGGAATGGGCAGCTTTCTCACAATACCAACTACCGAAGAGCTCAAGGTAATACCCGGCCCTGAAAATGACCCCGACAAGGGATACAGGTCGAGGTTTAGCCATAATAAGGAGATTGCTTCCCCGGGATATTATGCTGTTACCCTTGATGATTATAATATCAGGGCGGAACTGACTACGACAACGCGGGTCGGCTTCCAGCAGTACACCTTTCCGAAAACGGATAAAGCACATATCCTCTTTGACCTTAGGATACCAGAAGGACACCGTATTAAGCTTGTAAAGGCCGGGTTAAAGAAGGTAAGTAATACTGAAATTGAAGGATATGCGGAACGCAATTTCGGATGGAATGAATATACTCTTTACTTTGTTGCCAGGTTCAGCAGGCCCTTCAAGTCCTTCGGCGGCTGGGTAGGCGAAAAGATTTACTCGAACATAGACGAAGTATCCGGCAAGGATGATATTGATATTGGGGCTTTCGTCAATTACTCAACTGATGAAGATGAAGTCATTAAGATTCAAACCGGTATTTCGCTTGTCAGTATTGAGCAGGCTCGCTTAAATCTTGAAACTGAAATGTCGGGATTCGGCTGGGATTTTGATGCAGTGCGAGATTATGCTCGAAATACCTGGAACGAGCTGTTGGGCAAAATCGAGATCCAAGGGGGCACCAAAACCGATAGAATCAAGTTCTATACCAATCTATACCGTTCCTACTGTGCAAGGACAATCTGGAGTGATGTAAATGGAAAATACGTGGATATGCACGAGAGAATCCGGCAACTAAAAGACCCGGACTCGCCTGTATATGGTTGTGATGCCTTCTGGAATACGTTTTGGAACTTAAATCAACTCTGGGCATTGATGACCCCGGAAATAGCGAATAAATGGGTAAAGTCACTGTTAGAGATATATGACCGTGGTGGATGGCTGCCAAAAGGACCTGGAGGCATTGAATATTCAAGTATAATGGTGGCATCTCACGAAATTTCGCTGATTGTAAGTGCATATCAGAAGGGCATTCGAAATTTTGATATTGAGAAGGCCTACGAAGCGATAAAACATAATCAGACCGAGCCTGGCCGGCCCTATGAAGGTGGTGGTCATGTTGGTAATAGGCAGTTGAAATCCTATAAAGAGCTTGGATATGTACCGGTTGAAAAAGGGCCGGTCTCAAACACTTTAGAGTACGCCTACGATGACTGGTGTGTTGCTCAGATGGCCAAGGCTCTGGGTAGGATGGACGATTATGAATACTTTATAAGAAGGGCCGCAAGCTATAAAAACGTATTCGACCCGGCAGTGGGATTTACTCGGCCCAGGTATGCCAATGGCTCGTGGGTTAAAAGATTCAATCCATTGGTTAAAGCCGTAGGCAAGGAAGACGATTTTAAAACAAAAGATTTTGTTGAGGGCAATTCTTGGCAGTACACCTGGTTTGTTCCACACGATGTGAAAGGACTAATCAACCTACTCGGTAAGAAAGAATTCAACAGGAGATTAATGGATGGCTTTGAGAAGTCTCGTCCGAACTTCGTGGGCCACTACATTAACCATAGCAATCAGCCTAATATGCAGGCCGCTTATCTTTTCAACTTTTCGGGCCTTCCCTGGCTGACCCAGAAGTGGGTGAGGGAGATAATGGAAAACTATTACGGTACAGGCCCGGTTAACGGTTATCCTGGAGATGAGGACCAGGGCCAGATGGGAGCATGGTATGTGATGAGTGCTATGGGATTGTTCGAAATGGATGGAGGAGCGGCAACCGAACCGATTTACGAGATCGGAAGCCCGATATTTGATAAGGTCACTATTTATCTGGATAAAAAGTACTACAAAGGCGGCAAGTTTGTAATCGAAGCTGAGAACAACTCAAACCAAAACAAATATATCCAGTCTGCAATGCTGACCGGAAAGCCTTTGAACAAACCCTGGTTTTACCATCGCCAGCTTGTGGATGGCGGTAAATTGGTTCTTAATATGGGTCCAAAACCGAACAAACAGTGGGGCAGTGCCCCAGAAGCGGCTCCGCCGTCGATGACGAAGTAGAGTTAGCTAATATAGTCGTCCAGAGAGCTTGACAGGCTTGAAGTTGTTACAGAGCAATTTCAGAGCGGTTTCTTCAGGAATTAGATATTGTGTTTTATTGACATTTGTGTTTAGCTAATATCGTTACTGATAGCCCGATAGGCATAATCTTAATTATTTGAAAGGAGGCAGGCATGTCCAGAATATCTATGTCTTTGTTGTTTTTCACGTTTATGTTCTTGCTAACAGCGGGAGGGGCATCTGGTGTTTTTGCGATTGAAAAAGAACAACCTGTTGACTGGGTGGACCCGATGCTTGGGACAGCCAGTTCGAGGTGGATGCTTTATCCAGGTACGAGCACGCCTTTTAGTATGGTGAAACTCAGTCCTGACAATCAAAAGCAGAGCTGGAAGGCCGGATATGAGTACACGATTGAGAACATTGCTGGCTTCAGCCATATTCATTCATGGACGATGGCGGGCCTGCTGACAATGCCAATTACAGGGAAACTTCAGACAGTCCCAGGACCGGAGAATGATCCGGACAAAGGATACAGATCA
>CAZIAN010000293.1:0-3804 GCA_964537355.1 uncultured Pirellulales bacterium
TCAGGTTGGATTCGCCAATCCCCGGGTAATTGAAGCTGTCAAAAATCAAATGGATAAGCTTGCTTTCTGCACACGCCGCTATACCAATATACCCGCCATAAAACTTGCTGAAAAGCTGACTCAACTTGCTCCCGGCAAATTAAACAAAGTTCTCTTCACTCCCGCCGGAACAGGGGCTATTGGAATGGCTTTGAAACTGGCAAGGATGGCGACCGGTAAATTTAAGACGATTTCAATGTGGGATTCTTTCCATGGTGCCTCACTCGATGCAATTTCTATCAGTGGCGAGGCTATCTTTCGCAAAGATGCCGGCCCCCTCCTGCCCGGCACCGAGCATGTCCCCCCGCCGGACTGCTACAGGTGCCTTTGGGGATGCGAGGATAACTGCACTCTCAAGTGCGCCGACTACGTCGAATATGTTCTGAGCAAGGAAGGTGACGTCGCGGCCGTGATCGCTGAGACGGTACGAAGTACGTCGATTGTTCCTCCAATTGGTTACTGGAAGAAAATTCGTGCGGCCTGTGATAAACATGGCGCATTGCTGATACTCGATGAAATACCACATTGTCTCGGCCGTACAGGGAAAATGTTTACCTGCCAAAACTTCGACATTATTCCTGATATGCTTGTGATTGGCAAAGGTTTGGGCGGTGGAATCCTTCCATTGGCCGCTCTTATTGCCCGCGAGGATTTAGACATAATGCCGGACCGTGCTCTTGGCCATTATACACATGAAAAGAATCCGGTTGCCTGCGCGGCGGCATTGGCAACAATCGAATGTATTGAAGAAGAGAATCTGACGGCTAATGCTAAAAAAATGGGCCTTTATGCCATGGATCGAATGCACAAAATGATGCAGCAGCACAAAATAATCGGAGCAGTCAGAGGCCTCGGGCTTATGATGGGGATGGAGCTGGTTAAAGACCGTAAGACAAAGGAACCGGCAACTGAAGAAGCTGAGCAGGTAATGTACAGCGCACTAAGCAAAGGGCTGAACTTCAAGGTAACAATGGGCAGTATCATAACCCTGACACCACCATTAACGATTACTGCTCAACAAATGGACAAAGCCTTGAACATCCTGGACGAATGTATTCAGGAGGTCGAAAGATAGGTATTCCAAAGGACTCTTAATTTAGGACTTTTTGAGACAAGCTAAAGAGAGTTTTGCCAAAATATACTTAAAACAGAAAATATGATAAGGAGTATGATATGAATTTTGTATATAACAGAACCTATAAAGGTCCTGTCAAAATGGTTATTCTTGACTGGGCGGGAACAACTTTAGATTATGGTTGCTATGCCCCTGCGGTTGTCTTCATTGAGGTTTTCAAACGCCGTGGCGTGGAGATTACGATGGAGCAGGCCCGTCGTCCTATGGGCCTTAAGAAGCTCGACCACATCAGAGCAATATCACAACAGGACGAGGTAGCCATGCTTTGGCAGCAGGTTCATAATAAAAAGTGTACTGAGGCGGATGTGCAGGATATGTTCGAGAAAGATTTCGTACCGCTTCAGGTTGCCTGCATTGCCGACTATTCAGAACTGATTCCGGGAGCAGTCGAAGCGGTTAATGAACTGAAAAGCCGGGGGATAAAAATAGGTTCAAGCAGCGGTTATTTCACTGAAGCCATGGAGATAAATCTGCGTGAGGCAAAAAAACAGGGATATAGCCCCGATGTTAACTCCTGCGCCAGCGACGTCCCCGCAGGACGGCCTGAGCCATGGATGGTCATTAGCAACATGCAGCAAGCGCGCATTTTTCCTCCGCAAGCCGTGGTCAAAGTTGACGATACCAAACCGGGCATTGAAGAAGGGCTGAACGCTGGAACATGGACTATAGGCCTGGCCAAAACCGGCAACGAGGTGGGGCTTAATCTTGAGGAGCTGGCGGCTTTGCCCGCCGAGGAAGTGAAACGTAAAGTGGACAAGGCGGCAGATGGTCTGGCCAAAACCGGTGCTCATTATGTAGTCGAATCCATTTCAGATGTACCCGCTGTTATTGACGAAATCGAACAAAGACTCAAAATGGGCGACAGACCCTAAATTTTACGACTCTTCAATATTGATAAAGATGTTAAGCAGATTAATACAATGGGGTAGATAATGAGCATAAACACTGTTAAGAATTATATTAATGGCCAATGGATTACGCCTGAAAACGACGGCTATTTAGATATCGAGAATCCAAGTACGGGACAGATTATTGGCAAAGTACCCTTATCAACCCCTGACGAAACAAATCGTGCTGTCAACGCCGCCGCCGAAGCGTTTAAGACATGGAGTCAAACCCCCGTTGGCCGCCGGGTTCAGCCTTTATTCCAACTTGACGGTTTACTTCGCGAAAACGAAGAAAAAATCTCTCGTACACTTGTCGAAGAGATGGGAAAGTCGCTGCCGGATGCCCGGGCCGAGATGAAACGAATCTTCGAGAACATAGAAGTCGCCTGTAATATTCCTGTACTGCAGCAGGGAGATAAGTTGATAGGTGCGTCCTTTGGCATTGACGGCGAAGTAATTCGCCTGCCGATAGGCGTTTTTGCAATGATAGCGCCGTTTAATTTCCCCGCTATGGTCCCGTTCTGGTTCCTCCCTTACGCCATTGCCACCGGCAACACTTACGTAGTCAAGGCTTCGGAACAAGTCCCTTTGACGATGCAGTTGATTACAGAATATATTAACCAAACTGATTTACCCAATGGAGTTTTCAATCTGGTCAATGGAGATAAAGTCGTTGGCCAAACGATTATCGAAAATCCCCTTGTAAAAGGAGTTTCTCTGGTCGGCTCAACCCGAACGTGTAAAATCGTCTCTGAAAAGTGTGCCCAAAACCAAAAACGCTATCAGACAATGGGCTCAGCTAAAAATCACCTTGTGGCAATGCCTGATGCCAAGGTCGATGATATGCTTCGCAACATGATAACTTCCTGTTATGGCTGTGCCGGACAGCGCTGCATGGCGGCTTCGGCGATAGTTGCAGTTGGAAACGATATGTACAAGACAATCTGTGACAAATTTGTTGAAGCTTCAAAAAACGTTCTGGTTGCCGATCCTCTGGATCCCGAGGTGGCTGATGAACCTATGGTTATGGGGCCGGTGATTTCAGCTAAGTCAAAACAGTTTATTCTTGATATGATAGAAACCGGTATCGCCGAAGGCGCCACTCTGGCTCTTGACGGACGCGGTATAGTAGTGCCCGGCTGTGAAAACGGCTACTTCATAGGCCCGACCGTATTTACCGATGTAAAGCCGGGAATGAAGATACACAGTACTGAGATTTTCGGCCCGGTCGTAGTGATTCTTAAAGCTGCCTCTCTCGATGAAGCAATACAAATCATTAACAACCTCGAATATGGCAACGGAGCATCGATTTACACTCAGAACGGTTATTACGCCCGCAAGTTCAAGCTCGAAACAGAATGTGGGATGATTGGTATAAATGTCGGCATCCCCGCCCCCGTTGCCTATCTGCCTTTCGGCGGGATGAAGGCCTCGCTCTTCGCAGATATAAAAGCTCAGGGCAAAGCGATTATCAATTTCTTTACAGAAGATAAAATTATTACTGAAAGATATTGGCCTGAAAGTAGCTAAATTACCCAGAGATTTCATGCCAGGCGGCATCACAGAACATTTGCTTTCTTCAAAAGAAAGGCCATATATTTGCAAATATTACTTGAAATTAAATGATGTTTTCTGGTATTTTATATGTAATAAGTTGAGCCAGGCAGTTATGGAAACATAATAGTCATTCCTGGCATAAAATATTTTTTCAGGAGGCAACAAGATGAAATCCAAAAAAGCCTT
>CAZIAN010000293.1:3814-6463 GCA_964537355.1 uncultured Pirellulales bacterium
GTTGTTGGTTGTGATTGCTGTTATCGCAGTTCTGTTGGCGATTCTAATGCCGGCACTAAGGGCCGCCAGAGCACAGGCAAGAAAAACAGTCTGCAAAGTACATGTTGGAGGAGTTGGACTCGCCCTGCGAATGTACGCCGACGACTATGAAGGAAAAACGCATAATTCACCTAACAACGGCCTTTGGGATAATGCACACACACATCCGGCTGTGGTTAAACAATATGGACCAAATGATTCTTTGGCCTACTGGGGAATTGCGTATTTTCCATACGCTGAGAACAAAAAAATCTATTCCTGTCCCGGTGTCGAACGGGTCGATGACTGGCCTGAAAATGGGCCATCCTGGGGAAGACTCGCGCAGCATTACTTCGCATATTGCTCCTATGGTCTCAATGGTTACATCACAAACAAAAATATTGACACCAGCCCTGAATTCAAACGCCCAAGCGAGATAATTGCTTTTCAGGACCACATAGAGCAGAAATTGGATAGTATTACTTCGGACATGTTTTGCATCGGTCCCGGAGCACGTATCAATTTAACACAATGGCGTCGGAGCGCCGAGGGTGGGAGCGGCTTTGTTGACACCAATTGGTCTGGTGATCAGTGGCATGACACGATCCAGGAGTGTTTTCGTCACCGCGACTTTTCAATGACCTGCTGGCTGGATGGCCATGTATCCGAGATTGCGAGAACCACCGGTGAAGACGTTCCTACCAGATGGTACACAGGCAATGTGGAGGAGTAGAATCTTTGATACAATTCTATTCGACATCATAAGACTTTGGAGATTGTAGCATTTGTTGCAAGAGTACCGCTTCTGAAATACTGTCAATACAGAACCTGCATCTCGGGGGTAAAATAAGTTTTAATGAATAAAACAGAAATACGAGCAATTACATTTGACTTGTGGGACACCGTTTTCATCGATGATTCGGATGAGCCAAAACGTAAAGCCCAGGGGCTTGCACACAAGCCTGTTGAACGGCGAAACCTGGTTCAGCAATTCTTAGACCGTCACGAACCAATTTCAAGAGACCTGATTGATCTGGCTTACGACACTACAGATGCTGCATTTCGCCAGGTGTGGTATGGACAAAATGTCACATGGACGGTTCGTGAGCGGCTCTCGGTCCTTCTCAAGGGCTTGAAACGTAATCTGCCGGAGCCTGAATTTGATGAGCTGGTTCGGCTGCACGAAGAAATGGAATTAGCAGTGCGCCCCGACCTGGCATCCGATGTCGCCGAGGCATTAAGCTCTCTACAGGGAAAATATAAGATGGGCGTAATATCAGACGCCATTTTCAGTCCGGGACGTGCTCTTCGACAATTATTAGCCGATTACGATATTCAGAAATATTTCACTTCTTTTATTTTCTCTGATGAAGTCGGTTGCGCCAAGCCCAACCCAGCCGTCTTCGAAGCGGCAGCCGAGGCCCTTGGTGTCATGCTCGGCGAGATTGTACATATTGGAGACCGAGAATTAAAAGATATCGATGGTCCACATGCCGTTGGTGCCCGTGCCATTTTATGCACGGTGGTCAAAGACCGCTGCAGCGAAAACACTAAGGCCGATGCCATCTGCAGCAACTTTACGGACTTACCCGCCATTTTGGAAAAGCTAAACAAACAATAACTATAGGAGCAACGGATGACAACTCCCTTACGATTTCTAATTATTGACGGCTATCCTAAGCAAAGCCGTGATGACCTCCAGACAGCCGGAATGAAACTCGCATGGGAGCTTTATACTGATATGCTTCACCAGCACCTTAAAGAAGCCGTATATGATATTTTACTTCCAAGTGACCCCGGTGTGGATATGCCATCGGCAAAAGACCTCCTCAATTATGCCGGCATAATCTGGACCGGCTGCAATCTCACTATTTTTGACACAGAAAATTCAAGCGTCGCTACCCAAATCGAATTGGCCAAAAACGCTTACGAGGTAGGAGTGCCAAGTTTTGGAAGCTGCTGGGGAATACAAATGGCCGCCTTCGCCGCCGGCGGCGAAGTAGAGCCAAATCCAAAGGGACGTGAGATGGGAATGGGCCGCAAAATTCACCAGACACCTGAGGCATACAATCATCCCATGTTTGAAGGCAAACCTCGCATATTTGAAGGCTTCGTTAGCCACGATGACATGGTTACCAAGCTCCCACCCGGAGGGGTTTTGCTGGCTGGTAACAGCTTCGCCAATGTTCAGGCAATAGCCGTAACTCACAAGAACGGTACTTTCTGGGCTACACAATACCATCCCGAATATGATCTGCACGAGATGGCCAGATTAATTGTCGCTCGCGAGAAAAAACTCATCAAGGCCGGTTTCTTCCGCAGCCGTGAAGACATGATGGATCTTGTAGAGCGTATGGAGGCTCTCGCAAAAGAACCGGATAGAAAAGACCTGCGCTGGCAATTGGCTATCGATGACGATGTGCTTTCCGACGAAATTCGACAATGTGAATTCGTTAATTGGTTAAACAAGCTTGTCCTGCCCACCGCCGGACGTTAGTGACATTGAAACACGAAGAACCCTAAAGAGTCCATTCCAGGCCGAGTTCAAGCAATTTGGCTTCTGTTGGATTACCTGTTTTACTGTCCCAGCCCATCAAGCCATAATACTGGTCCAACATCTTCGCAAAGGCC
>CAZIAN010000294.1:0-2706 GCA_964537355.1 uncultured Pirellulales bacterium
GAAGTGGTTCTCTTCTTTGTTGCTTTGGGCTTTGAAGCGGTTCTCTTCTTCGTTGCTTTGGGCTTTGAAGCGGTTCTCTTCTTCGTTGCTTTGGGCTTCGAAGTGGACCTCTTCTTGGTCGCCTTGGGCTTCGAGCTTACTCGCTTCTTAGCCGTAGAGCGTTTTGAGCTTGCGCTCTTTTTGGTAGCCTTGGCCTTAGAGGCAGGTCTTTTTTTGGTCGCCTTGGCCTTGGTTCCAGATTTTCTTTTAGTTGATTTTCGTACCATTTTCAATTTCTCCTAATTAAATATTTGTTTCCTTTATTTTTTCTTTTTTCAAAATACTGCCTCCGGGCATCTGAAGCGGCATGAACGCTTATCGACTCACTAAATGGGGTGTTTAACTTCTTTTTTTATTTTTTTTCAT
The DNA here is from genome assembly GCA_964537355.1 of uncultured Pirellulales bacterium. Taxonomy (GTDB): domain Bacteria; phylum Planctomycetota; class Phycisphaerae; order Sedimentisphaerales; family Anaerobacaceae; genus NIOZ-UU13. The sequence goes on from CAZIAN010000294.1 coordinate 406, forward strand.
TTTTTCATTTTTTTATACAGCACGAATATGCTTATATTTTGATTTTATACCACAGGTTATAAGCCGTATGTCTGAATGTTTATTCACTTTAGGGTAGATTTAGGGCCGATAATATCGTGCTTCGGCAGGATTGTTAGTCTGTAGAGTGCAGTATTGCCTGACAGGATTGTATCGCACGGGAAAGTCCGCAGGTTACAGCGGAAATGTTGTTTATCTCCTCGCTGGTCAGTTTATTTTCGGACGAACGGTAAATCAGTACAAAGCCGAATGATGAGCCGGGCTGGCCCAGTGGGATTGTCACACTTGAGATTTTATTTAATCCAATCAGATTGCCATGCAGGCCCATTGCAAACATATCATCGAGTGTGCATACTTTGTTGGACTTACAGATATTGTCCATCAGTTCCGGGGTGAAAGAATTTTCAAGTTGCTGCTTTTCGAGAGTGATCGGCTGCTCACTTTCGAACATAAACAGTTCAAAGTTGTCAGACTGACGCAAAAAGAAGGTAACATTTGCATCTGTGTTTTCCTCTTTGATAAGTTGGACTACGGAGTATAAAAGGCTATTCAAGTCTGTTATACCGATGATTGACTCGTAGAAATTTGCGATAAAGCTTATCGTCTTCAGACTTTTGATAAAGTCTCTCTGGGCGGCAACAAAGTCATTGCAGAGTATATCTATCTTTTTAGCCTGCTTCTTGCGTTTTTTGTTCAGCTTCTTGACGAGCAGACGCACTCTTCTATGTCGTTGTTTATCTTCCACGATTACCCGTTTATCTTGATAGTTCTCCGAAACTTACCTCCGCCGTTTTGCTTCACAAAGTGAAGAAATGCAGGGGTGTTTTAGGTTAGATTCGGATTAACAAAAGACGGGCTTTAAGAATAAACAAATATAAAAGGGCCACGATTACGTAGCCCTATAAACAATCGGTTATCAGTTTTGCGGATATTGAGCCATGTGTAAAATTTTATCTTACCTAGGCGCAACTTAATTTATTGCGATTGGTTTGTCTATGTTATCGGGTCTAAGCTACCCGTACGAGCCTGTGGGTAAGTAGCTGGCCTACACCCTGGCCGACGGATACCTTGCGGGCTCGCATAGCGAAGTCGTCAACCTCTTCGACTTTCTCGAAGCCTACGACCATTGCATCCACACAGCCCGACTCAAGTGCATATTTAATGGATTCATCGCGTTTTTCGGAGCTGTTGCCAAACCTTCCCTCACCTATAATCTTCATCCCTATCACGGCCTTACCCTGTCTGCGTATCGCTTTAAGGACTGCTCCTACTTTGGGCACATCCTCGACAGTCTTGACGTCCATGCTCGCCGCATACGGGTTAATACGGGCATGAACCGAATCGACCCAAGGCTCTTTAATACACCTATCCAAAGCCGCCAGCGAATGACACGACAGACCGTGGGCTCGGACGAGGCCTTTCTTCTTGAGCTTTTCCAGAATTTCCATTTGGTCGCCCATTTCTTCAGGCCATTTGTCGCTTGTAACGCAATGGAATAAAATCAGGTCTATGTAATCGGTTTTCAGCTCCTTTAAAAAGCGTTCTACTACAACGTCCGGGCTTGGGCGTTCAGGTTCCGGTATCCCGCCGCTGCGAAACCATATCTTGCTTGCTATCACATAATCTTCGCGGCGCATATTCTTTAATGCCCCGGCTAAAAACGGGTGCGTCCCATACAAGTCTGCAACGTCGAACAGCCTGATGCCGCGTTCGTAACACCCTATTGCCAGTGCGTTAAACTTCTCTTTGCCCATACGCGTATGATTCGATTCCCTACGGCCGCCCCGCATTCCCGTGCCAAGGCCTACGCGGGAAACCTTTATTTTTGTTTTTCCCAACGTCACAAGTTCGTATGGATCATGTTTTGTTGTTTTTTGCCTTGCTGCATTCAGGGCTCCTGTTCCTAAAAGTACTCCACCCATCCCTGCGATTGACCTGGCTAAAAATTCACGACGTTTCATTTCCATCGCTTTTCACTCCTTAAATAATCGGTGTACCCTCTGATTTTTGCATTATTTCGTAATCAGCCCGGATAACAGAAACCAGGCTGCTATATTTAAAAATATCTGAATCCACTCGATAATTCAAGATATTTTTGTCTATGCTCAATGCAAGGTAATACGCTCAGCCTTTTTTAAGGTTCGTTGATGCAAGGATTTTCCTGCATGTACAGTGATTCCCCAGATGGCATAACGCAAGTTTTGAGACGGCGAATATTATCGGAAATGAGAAATTATTTATTTCCCCGTATCCGATTGTTATATGCGGGGAAAATTTCTCGAA
>CAZIAN010000294.1:2806-5582 GCA_964537355.1 uncultured Pirellulales bacterium
TTTCTTTCGCGGATGTCTTCAGAATTTTATCGATTTCGTCTATGTTACTTTCGTCAATACAACCCATAGCCAAAGAAATATGCGGCAGGCAGCTCTCTTTATCCAAAACAATTTTGTCGGCGTATTGTTTCAGAAGTTCTTTATTCGCAGCGATAGCCTTCTCCACCATCTCTTCAGTTGGTAACAGTACAACGTCAACCGCTATTTCCGCCATCAGGCTAATCTCTGTAAAAAATCTTGCCGTTTTTTCTAAAATAAATTCATTGAGTCCGATATCTTTCAGCGATAGTCATCGGCCAGTTCGAACATCGCAAGGATTCGCTCGAGCGCATCATACGGGGACGTGCCGATATTTACTGTTAACTTGTCGTCCCTGTTGGAAACTGTAATTACATTTCCTGCAGCGAACAGGATATTGCTGTCTGTCCGTTGATGGCTCGTTCGGGTTTTAACCTGGAATGATGCCAGTGACGGGTGTGCCAGGAACTGCACATCCGTTGCCAGGGCGGCTATCGGCTGTCCTTTGCTGTTTTTGCCAAGGTCGCTTAGTCTGATGTTAAACGTCTTTGGCTTGCCGGTGAGCAGGGCTACGGATCCGTGGCGATAATAGAAGTCACTCTGAGCCTGTGCCTGCCCGACTTTGGCAAGCTGCTCCTTGGCTTCCGATGGCTGGTCTGCTCCCGGGCAGAACATGACTGTGGGCTGATGTGCCAGGTAGTCTTTCAGCAGCAGCCCCAGTCCCACGGGAGCGCCGTCTTCGAGGGACAACAGGCTGGTCACGTCACCGGTCACCGTGTAGAAATTTGAACCCGTAACCGGTCTGCCTGCCGGCCCGAAGGGGATTGTGTCATCGAAATCATCAGCATAGAGATGAATTGCCACACCCACCTGGCGAAGGTTTCCGGCACATGCCATCCGCCGCGCGTGATGCCTGGCCTGGCTCAGTGCCGGTAATAGTATTGCAATCAACAGACTCAATATGGCTATCACCACCAACAGCTCTACAAGAGTAAAGCCGGTACGATTGTCGTTATTGACTTCCGATAGATAGTTAACCTTGTGCATTTTATTTCTCGAACACAGGGATTCTAATCCACTTTGTTCGATTATGTTCACAAAAATCTTTTATTCCGTCGAATCTGAAATCGGCTCTGGCAGGGATTCTGCCAGACGAACCTGGTCCAGATCCCAGAATCCCCCCGGCATACCCGCCGCACGCAGAGCCACACCTATTGCCTTTCCCGCCCATGCATCGCCGGACTGTATCGTTGGCAGGTGCAGCGAGAAATCCATCAACTGAGTTGAAGACAGCCCCGTTGCTTCTACTGTTTCGCTCACTATGTCCACAACATCGTTACCTTCGCGATAGAAGAGCACAAGTTCCAGGCTATCGACCGGTTCGACGCTCGATGGCGGAAATCGGTCGGAGATACCCACCGCTACTGTCAGGCGGTAGTTACAACCGGCCTTGTAATCAGCGCTAAGGTCCTGCTCCAGAGCGTTTCCCAGCTCAGAGCCAAGGAATGCAAGTTGGTTTCCGTCAGAATTGACTATATGATCATTGCTGTCTGCGGGAGTATTTGCAAATACACCTGTATTACTGCTGGCAAAAGTATCGATATCGATTTCTGTCCATTGGTCCATAAACGGTAAAGCCGGAAAGCCGTTCGGATCAATAAAAGGAGCTTCGAACGAAGCATTCTCGATGGGAATCGATACGGGTAACGACTCGATGAGCCGCACGTTATCCAGATCCCAGAATCCTCCCGGCATACCCATTGCTCGTAACGCAATGCCTATGGCTTTGCCCGCCCAGGCATCGCCGGATTGTACAGTCGGAAGGTGCAGTGAGAAATCCACCAACTGCTGTGGAGACAGGCCAATAGCGTCCACCGTCTGGCGTATGATGTCCACCACAACATCGTTCCCGTCACGATAGAAGAGCACAAGTTCAAGGGTATCCACCGGCTCTACGGTCGATGGTGGGAATCGGCTGGATATACCCACTGCTACGGTCAGGCGATAGTCGCAGCCTATTATGTAATTGGCATTAAGGTCTTGTTCCAGACCGTTACCCAGCTCAGAACCAAGGAAGACTAATTGGTTTCCATCGGGATTGACTATATGATCCGTTTTGCCGTTGGGAGTATTGGCGAATACTCCTGTATTCGTACTGCCCTGTGTATCATTGTCTGTCTCTATCCAAGCTTCAACAAATGGTAATGCCGGAAAAGCGTTCGGGTCAACAAAAGGGGCCTCGAACGAAGCATTTTCGATAGGAATAGATACAGGTAACGACTCAATAAGCCGTACATTATCCAGGTCCCAGAATCCTCCCGGCATACCAACCGCACGCAGAGCCACACCTATGGCCTTACCCGCCCAGGCGTCGCCGGGCTTTACCATCGGCATTTGCAGTGAGAAATCCATTAACTGAGTTGATGACAGATCCGTTGCTTCTACCGTCCGGCTCACAATGTCCACAACATCGTTCCCGTCGCGATAGAAGAGCACCATCTCGAGGCCATCGACCGGATCTATGCTTGATGGCGGAAATTGGCTGGATACACCTACCGCCACAGTCAGGCGGTAATCACAGCCTGACTTGTACATAGCGGCCAAGTCCTGCTCCAGGGCATTGCCGACTTGAGAGCCTAAGAAGGCCAGTTGATTTCCGTCGGCATTGACTATGTGATCCGGATTACCCGCCGGGGTATTTCCAAACACGCCGGTATTGCTGCTGGACAGGGTATCGAGGTCGATTTCCGTCCACTGG
>CAZIAN010000294.1:5592-6429 GCA_964537355.1 uncultured Pirellulales bacterium
CACCACCGGGGCCTCGAACGAAGCGTTCTCTATGGAAATCGATGCCGACCAGACAGGCTTGGCGGCCCATGAGCCCAATAGTACTAATAAAATTAAGGAAGTAATCTGACGTAACATACATATCAATGTTCTTTTCTCACCCATGATAAAGCAACCACCTTTCATACCAATAAAGTTGCACAATAAAATACCATCTTACAAACATAGAGATGAAAAATCAAGTGGAAATGAGGCCGAACACCGCTTATGAGCCATGTATCGTAGTTGAATGCGAACAAATCTTACAGCAGGACGTAATATTCAGTAGATTACTCTCCTCCTTCAAAAGTAAAGGGGGGTCGTTCACAAACACTCCCCTTTATTTTTCTTAAAAAGCTTTTTCTTGGAAAAGGTCGAATATTTAGCGAATAGTTATTCTTTGAAATGCGTGTTCTATTCATTCGGCAGACAAATTGTTACTGTCGTTCCGCTGCCTGGCTTGCTTGTAATGTTCAGCGTACCTTTATTCAAATGTATAAAGCGGACGGCGTAGGCGAGCCCCATACCACGTTTTCGACCTGCCGCCTTTACTGAGAAAAACGGCTGAGTTGCTTTCTGGACCGTTTCCCCATCCATTCCGCAGCCGGCGTCGCTGATTTGCAATTGTATCGAATCGCCGGACGCTGCGGCTTCGGCCGCGATTTTTATTGGCCCGGCTTTTTCACCGTAAGATTCAGCGGCATTGGAAATAACATTTGCAATTGCTGATACAACCTGTGCTGAATCCACAAAGACACTCTCTACATCCTCGGCAACTTCAATTTGAACATCGATATTCGCGGCATTTGTTTTTTGCTT
>CAZIAN010000295.1:0-6423 GCA_964537355.1 uncultured Pirellulales bacterium
CCGACCATCAGATTAGCGCTACAAGATTCAAGAATATTATGAATAAAATACTAAAGTAATCCCGCTCCTCCTATATATAAAAAACCCGAAACCTTTGTATTATAACGAAGCTCCGGGTTTTTATTTTTACTGGTTTGTTCGCGTTCTTAGTCGGCAAGCTCACGTACCCATATATTACGATATCTCACAGGATTGCCGTGGTCCTGCAGCGAGATTGGCCCTGTGTCTCCATGCGGCACATAATCGGATATCGCATGTGCCCCTTTCCAGCCGGTCCCCCCAGTGAGCACGACATGATCGTGAACCAGCACACCGTTATGCAAAACCGTGAACGTTGCCTTCTTGACGACCTTGTCACCCTTGAAAACAGGACGATGGAAAATTATATCATACGATTGCCACTCGCCCGGGGCTCGGCAGGCATTCACTAAGGGAACCGCTCTGCCGTAAAGCGCAGAGCACTGGCCGTCCGCATAGGTCCTGTTGTTATAAGAATCGAGAACCTGGACCTCATATTGTCCCATCAAAAACACCCCGCTGTTGCCCCGTCCCTGACTGCTTCCCTGGACCCTTGAGGGCGTGGCAAACTCAACATGCAACTGACACGAGCCGAACTTGCGTTTGCTTTGGATATAACCCGAGCCTTTAACGCACTCCATATAGCCGTCCCCCATAATCCATTTAGAGCGACCGCCCTTGGTATCTGTCCACTCCGACAAGCCAGTGCCATCGAATAAAACCACGGCATCGGAAGGGGCTTTCCCCGGTTGATCTTGCGTACTCTCAACGCCTGGCTTTATCACCGCCGGCGCAGGCCGATTCATATCATGAATAAGCCACCGGCCGTCATCGGCATTCACATACTGGCGTATTTCACCCTTCTGGGCCGCTTGCTCGGTTGTAGCACATCCGGCCAAAATCGCTAACACGCAAACAACAACACAAATCAAAACTGTCCTCATCTTAATTGCTCCTTTCCAAATTGATATTCCCAACAATCCCCTCACCTTACACCAAGGTGAAAGTTTCGGCCTGTTACCGATTGTGAGAATTATATACTTATAAACAAGCAGCGCCAATAGTATGTTTCCGACTGAACTTTATGTTTTAGATGACGTTTGTTGCAAAATGTGTGAAAACACTTGTAAATTACTACAATTCAAAGAAGTTTTTGATATGATAGTGAAGCCCATTGAAAAGTTTTGAATGAAAATGCCGGACAAAAATATTTGAAAGGTAGTAACTATGCCCGAGAAATCAATCGATCGACGTGGTTTTATAAAAATAACAGGCTTAAGTGCCGCAGCCTTGGCCTTCAACGGATGCATGACCAGCGAAACCTCAGAAAGCAGTTCATTTGCCAGAAAATCTCCCGGCAAAAGACCACCCAATATATTACTCATCGTCTCGGACGACCAGGGGTATAACGACCTCGGCTGCTTCGGAAGCAGCGAAGTAAAAACACCCAACCTTGACCGCCTGGCTGCCGGCGGAGTCAGGTTGACGAGCTTCTATGTCACCTGGCCGGCATGCACGCCTTCGCGCGGCAGCCTGCTAACAGGCCGATACCCGCAACGCAACGGAACCTACGATATGTACCGCAATTATCTTGTGGACAATGACCACCTCTATACCCCGGACGAATACGCCGTATCACCCGAAATGATATTAGGGATGGACACCCGCGAGGTATTGATTCCCCGAGTGCTTAAAAAAGCCGGCTATACAAGCGGTATCTTCGGCAAGTGGGACCTCGGACAATTGCACCGCTTCCTTCCGCTCCAACGTGGATTTGATGAGTTTTACGGTTTCACCAATACCGGCATCGACTACTGGACTCACGAGAGATATGGAGTACACTCGATGCGGCGAGGCAACGAACTGACCACCGAAGACAAAGGCACATACGCAACAGACCTTTTCCGGAGGGAGGCACTGCAATTCATTAAAAAGCATAAAGACAAACCATTTTTCTGCTATGTACCGTTTAACGCACCGCACGGCGCCTCCAATCTGAGTCGGCCCCGTCCCGGCGTACAAGCGCCTCTGGAATATATCCGCAAACACTACGGCCAATACGACCCGAAAGACTCCAATACTAAAAGGGCAAAACGCCAGCGGTATATGGCCGCTGTTACATATATGGACGAAGCTATTGGCCAAATGCTCGATGCCCTGGAAGAGCAGGGCCAGGCTGATAACACACTCGTCATCTTTTTCTCCGACAATGGTGGCGGCGGAGGCGCAGATAATAACCCATTACGCGGCCATAAAGGCGACATGTTCGAAGGCGGAACTCGTGTACCAGCCATTTGCCGCTGGCCGGGTGCAATACCGGCCGGAACCGTATGCAGCGAATTCCTGACTTCTATGGAGATTTTTCCAATGCTCTGCCATGCCGCAGGTACCAGCGAGCCTAAAAGTGTTCCCCTTGATGGCTTCGATATGACAGCAGTACTCGCTGGAAAACAAAAGTCGCCTCGTAAGGAAATGTTCTGGCAGCACCGCAGCGATAAGGCGGCACGGGTTGGAAACTTCAAATGGGTCGAATCGTCACGTGGTTCGGGCTTGTTCGACCTTTCAAAAGATATCGGCGAAAAGAACGACCTTTCAAAAGAAAAACCGCAGGTGTTGGCTTCAGTCAAGGCCCGCTTTGATGCATGGAAGAAACAAATGGCCGCCGCCGAACCCAGAAGGCCCTTCCGTGACTTTTAAATGCCGTCTGTAAATCTCTATATGATAACTAAATCGCTCTAAATAAAAACAATTGCAGAAAAAGTTGTAATTTCAATTGTCGCCTCTCTTCGTGATTTGTTATAATCGTCCGGCGGGTATGAACAGAGAACAGAGTGTATTATTTATCAGAAAGGGGTGGAGATATGATTCTTCCAAAATTCATCCGTAAACTTTTAGCAGTACTCCGGGGAGGCGTTTCCCCAGTCATTATCTTCCTGTCGGTAATGTTGGGTTTCTGCTTTGGTCTTATCCCGGGCTGGTCCGGCCTCCACACCGTAATAGTGATAGCGATGCTCATCTTGAATATTCACACCGGCCTGTTTCTATTGTCGGGCGCATTAGCCAAGAGTCTCTGCTTCGCAGCTGCACCGGTATTGTACCACGTAGGTGTATGGATACAGGCCCATCTGTCTTTTGTATTGGGTTTGTTGGAATCCGTCCCGCTGATAGGAATAACAGATTTCAACAGATACTCGGTAACTGGCGCCATAGTCCTCGGCCCGATTATCGGCGCCATTGCCGGACTTCTTATGGCCCGCTCAGTCATAGGTTTTCGCCGGAAGCTCTTAAAATTCGAAGAAGGCTCCGATAAGTTCAGGAAATGGTATTCAAATCGCTGGGTGCGCATCATGGACAGGTTGCTGATTGGCAAACGCACCAAAGACGCCAAATTGCTCTTTGCCGCAAAAACAAAGTATATCCGAAAGGCCGGCGTCGCATTGGCCGCTATAGTCCTTGTTGGTTCGGTGATAGTAACATATTTAATAAAAGACAGCACAATAAAGGATTATGCCTCTTTAAAAATGACTCAGGCAAATGGCGCCGAAGTGGATCTCGAAAGCCTCAATCTCTCAGCCCTGGCTGGTTCCATATCAGCCTCAGGGATACAGGTTACTGACCCTGAGAAACCTCAAAACAATCAGCTCTCTATTGAAAAAGTTGCTGCTGATGCGAGTCTGTACAACCTGCTTCTGGGCAAGCTGGTGATGGAGCAGGTGGAAATGTCCAATATCAAATTCGACCAGCAGCGCGCGACGCCGGGCACTATCCCTGAATCTAATGCTCAGAAAAAGCCAGCCGTATTTGACCCTAATGACTTTAAGCTCGAAAACATCGATTTTACCAAGCTCGATACGTATATAAAAGATGCAAAAGCCCTTAAAGAAAAGCTCCAAAAACTCCGCAAGTGGCTGCCGAAAGCTGACGACAAGAAAACAGCAACTCAAGTAAAACAAATACCGCAAAAGTATCTCGATTATCTCAAGGCCAGGGCTATCGTACCGGCCTCGCCTCGAATAATAGCGAAAAAAGCCATCCTTGACAAAGTCCAGATAGCATGGCCCATCTTCGGCAACAGCAAAGTTCTCCTGACAAACGTGAGTGACTCTCCAAAGACGGCTAAACTGCCGATTACATTCGAGATGACCTCATATGATACTCCAGCCTCCATGAATGTTACAATCGACTACAGCACAAAAGACCAAGTCCCGAAGCTTTCCGGAACTTTTAACAGCTTCGATATGTCAGAAATACAATCAGGCCTAAGCAGCAACGCGGGCCTGATGTTCGAATCAGGTCTTGCTTCAGGTCAATTCAGCGGGACAGCTACGAATGAATCCATTGACCTTACTCTGGACATTGCCATCAGCAACCTAAAAGCCAAAGGTCAGGGAAAGGGTGTCCTGGGTTTAGGCTCCGATACAACCTCTCAGGCGTTAGATGCCTTAAAAGAGCTAAAAACAACTATACGAGTTGTCGGCCCTGTCACCGAACCGCGTCTGGTCTTTGATGTCAAGGGCCTGACGGATGAATTCAAAAAGGCGCTCGTTCAGGCCGGAAAAGACAGGCTTGCCAATGAAATTGACAGTCAGCTCGGTAAACAAATCGACGAAAAGCTCGGTGATAAAGTCCCTGAGGAAATTAAAGATGCCTTGAAGAAGCCGGATGGGCTTCTCAAAGGACTCGGCGGGTTGCTTGGCGGCAAGAAAGAAGAGGACAAGTAATTCTCAAACAGCTCATCAAAAAAAAACAGGACCTAAAACTTAGAATCTATCGCTTTACCACCAGAAACATGGATTACCACTATTCTGCCAGAACCATCGGTGCTCCATTTCATTGAAATTGCGCCACTGAACGTGCCCGTCAATGAAAAGGACATTACTCCCGGCAGCTTGGGTCCCTCCTTTTATATGGTTCGTCCTGTCATATACCTGCCAGCGTGACCAGCAGCCGCCGGTTGCCTTGGTAAAATCGGATTGTAACCTGTCTGCCCCATTACTTGCAGTGACATCGGTAATAAGCTCAACCGTCGCGGCAGATCTCTTCGTGTCGATTAGGGACCTGACCCATTCCTTGTGCTGATTGTCCGGACTCATAGGCGGGTTTTGTCTGCCCGTGACCGTATCGATGAGCCAGAAGTATCCCATAATCCTGTGATAATTCTTACGGGTTGATTCAGTCGCCGGCTCAGCTCGGTCATAGCTTTCCGGTGTACCGGCCGGCAGATTCTCCCCATATCGCCAGAAGATAATATTGTCCCGCTGAGACCAGGATGGGCAGTAGAATATATGACGGTCAAATGCCCCCGTTCGAAGAATGATATCCGTTGTCCAATATGAAACGTCGAACAGCCAGCGATCCACCTCATTAAGCGGCAGCTTGCCGTCATTGTCGTTGGCATACAGCCGCAATCCCAAGCCCATGTTCTTCTCATTGGCGGCACAAACAGCTCGCCGGCCCTGTTCACGAACGGCGCTGAGTGCAGGAAGGAGAATGCCCATTAAAAGGGCAATGATGGCAATCACCACCAAAAGCTCGATAAGTGTGAATCCTTTTCTTCCACTCATATCGCACCTTTGAATTTGAACGCAGAGCTACCTTTATACAAGAAAATAATACCTCTTGTCAGTACAATCAATTGACACGCTTTCTATCGATAAAGTGCTCCAGCAGCCACTGGAGATCTTCATTACCGGGTGAAGATGTCGAAATCCCCGAATGTGAAGATGGGTCCGCAGCATTTACCCTGATGAACTCAAGTGTCCTCTTGTCCATCCATTTGCGCCTTTCCGCATGGCCGTCGGCAAAACCAAAGGTGCTGGATTTATTATGGTAGGAAGCCAGAGGATCGTAAAAAGTCCAACTACCCGGGTTTGTTAAGTAATTGGTACCACCGCCAAATGGCAAATGCCATCCCCCCTCGTTTTCACCATAGCGGCTGCCGTTATGCTCCTCTTCAACGAAAACATAAAAACGCGGCGCATCTTTAACCTCCTGCATTTTCCTGTAATAACGGTAGCCAGTACTTCGATTGGCGTCTTTAGTACGAAGTTCACCGAAAGCATAGGATATGGAATAACTGCGAAAACAATCACGCGGTGCCCGCCTGGTACTTTTGCGATTGTCACCAGGGCAGTGATAGACATCAACATCCTTGACGTACTGCCACATCGTTCCCTGCTGGATTCCGCGATAGCGGTCCTGATTCGTGATTGTCTCCGGCGCCGGATTATAAGACAGATTAGCTCCGGCAACATCCTTCGGCCGGTGAACCCAGGGGCTGTCATCATCCGCCTCATCATAGCAGGCCCCGTTACACATCAGCACACCGTCATTGTCGTCGGCATACATTATCCACCCCGCCGTCAGAGACCTGTGGTTACTCAAACAAACCGCCCCCGTGGCAAG
>CAZIAN010000296.1:0-3992 GCA_964537355.1 uncultured Pirellulales bacterium
AATATCGACGCCATGGCCGGCCGCAGCGGCTCAATGGAGAATTTCTACGTTTCTCCCGTATGTGCTCCCACCCGCGCGTGCCTTATGACCGGCCGATACAACTACCGCACCCGCGTGGTCGATACCTGGGTAGGCAGGGCGATGATGGAGCCTCAAGAGACCACCATCGCCGAAATCCTCTGCGCCGCAGGATACGAAACCGGCATCTTCGGTAAATGGCACCTCGGTGACAATTACCCCATGCGGCCGATGGATCAGGGCTTCAGCGAGTCCCTCGTAATACGCGGCGGGGGTATAGGTCAACCAGCCGACCCGCCGGGGGGCGAAGGCAAATACACCGACCCTATCCTCATGGACAACGGCCAACCGAAGCAATTCAAGGGCTACTGCACCGATGTGTACTTCGGCAGGGCGATGAGCTGGATGTCAGGATGCGTCGCTAAATCGAAGAGCTTCTTCGCCTACATCCCCACAAACGCTCCGCACGCCCCGTTCGACGATGTCCCGGAAGAACTCTACGAGAAATACAAAGCGATGGACCTGAGCAACCGGAACTTTCCGCAGGACAAGGGGCACAAACTCCCTGACGACGATGATCCCGACAAGCGTGCCCGAATATACGCAATGATTACCAACATCGACGACAACATGGGCAAGCTCTTCGCCAAGCTCGACCAACTTGGTATCACCGAGAACACCATCGTTATATTTCTGGTCGATAACGGCCCGAACGGCCGCCGATACGTCGCGGGCATGAAAGGCATGAAAAGCTACGTCCACGAGGGCGGTATCCGTTCGCCGTTCTTCTTCCAGTGGCCGGGCGTTGTCAGGCCGGGGACATCTTCGGACCGAATCGCCGCACACATCGACGTGCTCCCCACCATCCTCGAAGCCTGCAGCGTCCCGAAGCCGATGGGCCTCGAACTTGACGGCAGAAGCATCCTGCCCCTGCTCCAGGGCAAAAAGATCGCATGGCACGACCGCACTATCTACATCCAATCGCACCGCGGGGACGTACCCGTTCTTTACCACAATTTCGCCGCAAGAAACCAGCGATGGAAACTACTGCACGGCAGCGGATTCGGACGTGAAAACTTCGAAGGCGAGCCAAAATTCGAACTCTACGATATGGCCGCCGACCCGCTCGAACAAAATAACATCGCCGCTGAGCGGCCCGATATCGTCAAGGCGATGCGAAGAGAGTACGAGGCATGGTTCGCCGACGTCAGCAGCACCAGAGCCGACAACTACGCGCCGCCAAAAATCTATATCGGTACAAAACATGAAAATCCTGTTGTCCTCACGCGGCAGGATTGGCGACACGCCAAAGGCCGCCCCTGGGCAGCCGATTCCAACGGATACTGGGAACTCTATGTTGCCAGGGCCGGCAAATACGATATCAAGATCGATTTCCCTGCTGTGAAGACCGACGGCGAACTGATGCTCGAAGTTTCTGGTCGTAAAATCGGCCAGAAGATCGAAAGTGGTGAAACCTCGGCTAAGTTCACAGATATGCCCATAGACAAAGGCCCAACGCGCCTCATGGCCACACTAACTCTCGCCGAGGTCACCAAAGGTCCCTGGCATGTAAATATCAGTTGGTAAATTTGAAATATCAGGTAAAACTATGGCCAAAGATAAAGCAAAGACAAACAGAAACAATGAATTGACGAGGCGGACTTTTGTTAGAGGTATTGCTTCGACGGCAGCGGTGGTTGGACTCGGTGGATGTGACCTATTTGCAAAGGCCACACCTTTAATGATGAAAGCCGATATGTCCCGGCCGAATGTGCTTTTGATCGTGGCAGACCAGCACAATGCTAACGTCATGGGAAATGCGGGGCATCCGGTTGTGAAGACGCCGTGGTTGGACCGGCTGGCCGCCGGCGGTGTGCGGTTCGACCGTGCTTATTGCCAGGACGCGATCTGTGTGCCGTCGCGGACCTCCTTCATGACTGGTCTTTACCCGCGCACGACAGGATGCCTGGACAATCCCAACAAACCGCCTTACCATGACAAGTTATTTCCGCTGCAACAGGTTTTTCAGAGCAACGGATACCGGACGGGTTGTTTCGGCAAGCGGCATCTGCCCAATATCGGCGAGCTGGCCCTGGGCTGGGACCATTCGGCGACCACGATTAATCCCAGGCTGGATCCCTCCGATGAGAACTATATCGATTGGGTGACTCAGCGCGGGCAGTTGGATGCGCACAAGCGCGATTTCGTAGGCAGCCACGACGCCGACCTGATGTCGCACATCACCGAGGTGCGAGAAGAAAATCGTACATCGACCTATGCAACCGACAAGACGCTGGAGTTCCTGACCGAATGCAGGGACCAGGGCAAGCCGTTTTTCTGTTGGACGAGCTACATCTTTCCCCATCAGCCCTATACGCCGCTCCGGAAATGGGCCGACATGTACCCGCCGGAAAAAATAGAACTGCCCGAGAGCGTGAGCGAGCCATTGGAAAACCTGCCGCCTGAAATGCAGAGATGGCGGCGCAACACGAAGCGGCCCTGGAACCTGGGTACGGCGGCGAAGGACCAAGACCTGTACCGCCGCTACGTGGCCTATTATTACGCTCTTACGAGCGAGGTGGACTCATGCGTGGGGCGGATCATGGATGGGCTGGACCGGCTGGGCCTTAGCGACGACACGATTGTGATCTATACTGCGGACCACGGCGACTTTGTCGCGGCGCACGGGATGGTGGAAAAATGCGCACTTGGCCATAACGTTTACGAAGACACGCTGCGTGTTCCTCTGATTATCGCCTGGCCGAAGCATTTTCTCGAAGGCGCGGTCAACAAAAGCCTGGTGGAATTGGTCGATTTGTATCCGACACTGATGGACTTATTAGATTTGAAACGCCCGAATGACGCTCCCGAACCTCCCGGGAAATCACTGATTCGTTCGCTGAGAGAAAACAAACCCACTGGCCGCAAGTACGCCGTTTCGGAAAACTGGAACCAGGCGACGGTGATTACCGAACGCTATAAACTGGGCATCTGGATCGACCCCGGCCCCATCGACAAATACAAAAGGCGCGACAACCGCCAGCGGTTTAGCGACCAGCTTTTCGACCGCGAAAAAGACTCGTTGGAACTGACGAACCTGATCGACGACCCGAAATACGACAAAGTTCAAAAGCAGCTTCGGGAGTACTTCAATGATTTCACGTCCCGGGTCCCCGCTACCGGAAAAATGGCGTTTATCAAAGAACAAGGAAAATGATTCGTAACGCAAATAGCGAGGCCCGTTTTTATTGCAGGAGGATGTAGGTTGGTTTGTCTCGGTCGCAGGAAAGCCGGCCGTTTTTATATTCAAGTTCAACTACCTGGATGGAGCTTCGCCGCTGTTCGTAAAGGTCGCTTTTGGGAGTGCTATTTAGTCTGCCCGGGTGCGTAAAATAGAAAAGGAAGGCACGGTCGTTACTAACGACAACATCCGGATGGCCGCCTTTAACTTTGTCGTCCGCTCCTTTGCCCGGCTTATCAAGCAGATTATTTTTTTGCCGGGTCCACTTAACGCAGTCATCGGAAAAATATACCCCAAGCCCGTTCCAGACGTCAACAACCATCCAGTACCTGTCTTTCCATCGGAAAACTTTAGGCCCTTCACCGGGACGGTCGCCAATTGCCTTGCCGTGGTCTTGCCATTTGTACAGGTCTCGGCTGTCGGCATAATAGATCGATTTTCTATCGACCTCATTGTTGTACCACATACGCCATATACCGTCCGGCAGTCGCATAACGCAGGCATCTATAACCCTGCTGGATGACAGTTTCAGTGTGGAGCGATACTTCCAGTTGAGCAGGTCGCTGCTGGTCAGATGGATAATGTCACGCGGGGCATCCCAATTGGTGAATATTCCCGGTACGAAGGTCAGATACATGTGGTAGGTGCCTTCGTGCTCAATTACCTCCGGTGCCCAATAGCTGTGCTCTCCCTTGGCGTAATCGATATTGGCTGTTGTCCGATATTTCCATGT
>CAZIAN010000296.1:4092-6421 GCA_964537355.1 uncultured Pirellulales bacterium
TCCTGCATAACGAGATTAGCCATCATGCGGGCGCCTTTTTCATTGAAGTGTGTGCGATCCTTGGGAGCATTGGCCACTATATCATTGGCGGCGGAGCCCAATTGTTCGTATAGCTTACCGCTTGAAGCGTTCAGGTCAATCACACTCACATTCTTTTGGGCCGCCACAGCCTTCATCGCATTGGCATATATAATCAGGCTGTTATTCAACTTGCCATTTGAGCTATACGTCCTCCGCTGTACGGGCGTTACAAGAATGGGGGTTCCGCCAATCGCCCTCGTCTGGTCAATATATTGCTGAAGATATTTCCTGAAGTCTGTGTCGGCGTTAGTTGATTCCGGTTTGTCCGGGCCGTGCGAATCATTATGGCCGAACTGGATCAGAAGAACGTCAGGTTTGGCTTCCAGAGTCTTTTCCCAAAGCCCCTCGTTAATGAATGTTTTTGTGCTGCGTCCGCTCCTGGCGAGATTAATTACTTTAACTGTGTCTTTGAAATAGCTCTGGATATATTGTCCCCAGCCGCGGCAGTCCCGTTCGGTGGGATATTCGCAGACCGTCGAGTCGCCGATGATTACGAGGCGAAGGGGTGCCTGGGCCGCGTTCAGTGGTGTGATGTCGCCGAGCAGAGGAATCAGCAGACAAAAGCAAAGGGTAGTGACGAAGTACTTTCTGGAAAGAATTCTATGAGTTACGATACTTAATGCTCGCGAGTGCCGGGTGAATCCACTGCTAAATTCAGTGTGACTTTTCTTCATTTTCTTCAACTCCTTACTATGCTGTCATGGCATACGTTTTAGTCCTTCCCAACGTATATTCCATTGTCCATTGTCTGGAAAACCTGGTGTCGGACGGTCGGAGCCGTCCCAGCCTGCGGCCATCATCGCAACCGCAGTAAGCAAACCTCCGTTGCCGGGCAGGTATAGCGGCAGCCGGGCCGATTGATAATTGTGTCCGTTTGCTAAATAGCGGTTCTTCTGTGCTTCAGCAAACAAAGCATCTATCGCTTTTTCAGGCTCGCCCAGACGTGCCGCGGTCATTGCCATAACCGGATAGTCCCAGCCCCACGTGCTGGGCCAGTCCCATACTTTAAATACATTCTCCAGTGTTCTCTTCATAACATCAGATTTTATCAAGGGTGTCTGCGGCAGGAATCCGAGCGCACATAACATCGAAGGATGGTCCCGCGTAATTGTGTATGGCGATGTTTCGATTCCTGTATAGATACCTTCGCGAATAGTCGGAAGAGAGAGGTTCTTAATGACCTTCTCCCAATTCGGATTGCGCTGCATTCCGAGCCTCTGGCGCCACTTTTGTGCGGTTTCCAGTGCCCAGTACCAGTAGGCAAGCTCGAAAGTCGGATTGATAGCGATTTCCTTATAACTCCCGTAACTTTCCTGTGCTGGTATCAGGGCCGGCCCCAGCACATAGCGCCGGCTTGTTTGGTCCCAAACCGGATAAGAAGCCATAAACTCGGCCGTCTCAAAAACAATTTGCCGGTATCGTTCCAGAGTGTCCCTGTCTCTGTGCGCTCGGTAACATAACTCAGCATAATAAATCGGATGCGGCTGCTGCCATATCAGGAACACACCAACACTGCTGGGACTGTCCCTGCCGTCGGGAGAAACCATCTTGGGCCAGCGAACACCCTTATAGCCCTGAAGTTCGGCGGTGGCTTTGGCCCTGGGCATAATCGACTCATACCATGGCAGGCTGCGCTCAAGCAGCTCCAAACGGTCCCACAAAGCAAAATGCACCGCGTGCCACCAGTGCATCTCTAAGTGAAATTTACCGAACCAACTATTACATACCAAACCCGTTTCCTGTGGAGGACAGGAACCCGAACACTGAATGGCAGTCAGGTATTGTGAAAGCACGACCCTTCTTTCCAGTTCCGCAGCACGCGGGTCGGTGCATTGTGAAAAATCTATCGCACCGCCGGTGGTCCAGAACTCTTGCCAGTGAGCCGCCGCCGCTTCGCGGACTGCTTTGTAATCAGGTTGTTGCCCTGTTATTTTATTTGCAGAAAAGGCAAACACAATATCGAGAGGCTGACCGTCCTGTCCGGATATTTCATATTCATGTTGTGATTTGGCGACGAATCCGCCTGCTGCGGAGAATAAAACTCGAACATAATAACGATCATTGTCAAGTGTTCTGATTAAATCAGCCTGATTGTTGCTGATTTGCAAAAGCCGTGTTTTATGTTGCTGCGGGTGATTCCAGTCCGCTGCATTTCTCCATTCGTCACTACCGTATGGAAACGCAAGCGAGACCTTCAATCGTTTTTTTCCAAGCAGCGGAGACTCGATACGAACCGCCAATAAATCAC
>CAZIAN010000297.1:0-6410 GCA_964537355.1 uncultured Pirellulales bacterium
AGGACATATCAAAGATTCGCGTGGTCTGGACCGGCAACACCGTCATTATCATAGTTATCGTCGGCATTGATTACACCGGTGGTTTCATTATATTCCCAGCCACCATTGTTATTACCGATAGTTCCATCATTATCCAGAGTATTCAGGTTATTGAACTGATTTGTCGCTATCTTCTGCATGTAAGGACCATAATCAGTACCAACAGCACCGGTAATATCGGTCTGGGCTGTCATTTGTGCTGTAAAGTTGGCGAAAGAAGGTGGAGTATCGTTGTGCTGAACTTTGTACAGCTCAATTTGTGAACGCAGCGTTTGGAGATCAGTACAAAGACTTGACAATTTGGCTTCGGTACTGGCTTCTGTAAACTGAGGAATTACGATAGCTGCCAAAATGCCCAGGATGACAACAACAATCAGAATTTCTACTAATGTAAAACCGCTTTTTTTAGCTTTCATTTTTTTGCTCTTTCCAAAAATTAATAAATTCTATTTCCAATTCGAATAATGCTATAAATATCCTTACAAAATATAAAAAATAAAGCCTGTGCTGCCAAATGTGCAGCCGTGAAAAAAACCTCACAGGCCATCTAAACGACGCACTCGTCTTGAGGAGTATTCATAATATGCTAAAAAAATATTTCTTTCAGAAAATCCGTTACATCAGGTATCACAGATGGTACTTAGATAATAGTCCTATAATAATAGCCCTATTTCGTATTCCAGGGATGGAAGTCTTGTTCCAGGGAGGGAAGTCGTGAAGCCCCTGTTTTGTTCTATCCACACTCTCTCAAGGCGGGGGCTTTTATATTCTTGTTTTGACGCTGCTATCTACCGTCTGACAGTGTTGCATTTGCTCTGGAGGTTATAATGTTCTATAGCCCGTCGGATAAGCTTCTCGAAGTTTGCCTTGAGTTTCCACGGCTTAGGAATTAACTTGAAAATTTCTCCCCGTTCGAATGCGGTCTTTAGAGAGGCCTCCTCCTCATAGCCAGAGAGTACCATTATGATGATGTGCGGATATTCTTTTTTGACGATTTTAATAAACTCGAGTCCGGACATCTCAGGCATGCGCATATCGGTTACGATTACATGCACTTCTTCTCGCTTTAGGATTTCAAGTGCTTCTTGGCAACTCTTGGTGAAAAGTGTATTGTATGGCTCATCCATGAGGCCTCTTTCTAAGGAACGTAGGATCGCTTCATCATCGTCCACGAATAATACGGTCCTCATTTCTATTATTTTCTTTTTCCTGAACATTGTTAACGTCTTTCATACTAATCGAAGTTTTTCTTATACATTTATTTTATCATGTCGCTCCATGATGATTTTATCGACCAAATATAGCGCCGAATCCACTTTTAAATGGCTATTAAGCGTATAACCAAATTATAGGACTTTAAAGAATGGTGAATGCCCTTCCTACTGGACTTTGTATCAAAATCCCTCTACCCTTCCTCGGACACCCATCGCCAGGCCTGAATTGCTTCATATTTTGACTCCTCGATTCCTAACAGCCAACCTTTTAGCAATAAAAATACTTGCTTGTCAACTGCGAATTAGATATCTTGGCATTGGCGGATAAATGGCGTTATTATACTGAGCTTTTGGGAGTGTCGCTAAAAACAGCCAAAACATCTTTGTTAAATTTGGAGTGGAAAAATGACAAAAAGATTATTCTGTGCATTGCTATGTGCTTCAATCTTTATGGTCGGCTGTGCTAACCGCCAGGCCAATTCGATTGCTCTCAAAATACAGGAGGATACGACTCCCAACGCCGAGTTGCAGAACATCCTGCGCAGGGCACACCAACATAAGGTTATCATCGAGGATTGGGGCTCTTTGAGCTGGGTGGCAAGCAAACCACTCGGCAACGCCGAAGGCCTTACCGTAGGACGTGCCACCATAAAGGTGGGCCAAACCAACCCGCGCCACCGCCATCCAAAGTCCGAAGAGGTACTTTATCTACTCAAGGGTCGCATTAATCACACTCTGGATGACAAGACGATCACCATGTCGGCCGGGGATGTTATCACCATCGCTCCGGGCGTCTTTCACAATGCCTCCTGCATTGGCAACGAAGACGCCG
The DNA here is from genome assembly GCA_964537355.1 of uncultured Pirellulales bacterium. GTDB lineage: Bacteria > Planctomycetota > Phycisphaerae > Sedimentisphaerales > Anaerobacaceae > NIOZ-UU13. The sequence goes on from CAZIAN010000297.1 coordinate 2,086, forward strand.
ACATGATTGTGGTGTATTCACAGGGCACGCGTGGATTCGAATTGGAATAAAATCACCCTGCACAAACACCTGTCCAACGACAAAATTAACGTGCTGCCTCACACAAGCCCGTTCCTGCGCAACAGCTATGCTTGCTGTGGCCTTTTTAGAGCCAAACTCATATCAGGGCATACTTATTGCCAATGCCCTCATGTTTGCCCGTCAACTACCCGTTTAATTGGGGGGTGCTGGCTGTAGAATGGACAAACTCGTCCTGACTTCACCTTAGTCCTATCCATCGTCATCAGCACACAATAGAATATTTTTATTTTTTTCAAAAAAAACAATCAACAATAGAGTGCTGGGATACGCCTTGTATTAAAAAGGTGTGCGCAGAAATTACTTCGGCTTTTACGCTTTTGGTCGGCTCGTTTGTAATAAAGCGGATAGTCAACAGTGTAACTGAGCAGGCATAAATATAAAGTCACAGTGTAAAAAAGGAGTTACCTATGCTCAAAGCAAGAGACGTTATGAATACGGACGTAGTTAGCGTGAAAAAAGACACCCCTATATTTGAGGCGGTAAAGCTCCTGGTGGCTCATAACATCTCGGGTCTGCCGGTAGTGGAAGATGATATGACCTTGGTAGGAATTCTTTCAGAAAAAGATGTTGTAGATTTATTCTACGAAAATGAAAATGCGGAGATCAAGACAGTTAATGATTATATGACAGAGCCGGCAGTTCATTTTGATGAAAATAGCGCTCTGGTGAATATCTGTGACTTTTTGCTCAAGAACATCTTTCGAAGAGTCCCGGTCACATCAAATGGCAAGCTCATCGGCGTAATCAGCGTAAAGGATGTCCTCAACTCTGTCCTTCAGCTAAGACAGCAAAAAGTAGGCAGTACAGATTAAGAGATGACAGTCATCCTCGAATTTTTCGGTTGGCTGCATAAACGTAAAAAAACATAAACAATACATTTAACCCCCCTGCGGTATATTTTGCCTTTTCCTCTCCCTACGTTCCGCAGGGGCTTTTTTATTTGAATGATGAAGAAAACAGAGAAGTTTGATAGTATAGAGCCTACCGAAACGTAAATAACCGGAGAATTACCTATGACAAACAGTTGCGACTGGCCCGGAGAAAACAAACTCATGATCGAATACCATGACACCGAATGGGGCGTGCCAACTCACGACGACCGCAAACTCTTCGAATTTCTTCTGCTCGATAACGCTCAGGCCGGCCTGAGCTGGCAGACAATCCTGAATAAACGTGAAAATTACCGTAAAGCCTTTGACGACTTTGACCCGGTCAAAATCGCATGTTACAACAAACGCAAAATTACCTCACTACTGAACAATCCGGGTATCATCCGCAACCACCTCAAAGTCGAATCCGCCGTGACCAACGCACGCGCCTTTATTGAGATACATAAGGAATTCGGCTCTTTCGATGCCTATATCTGGCAATTTGTTAATGGAACCACTATCCGCAACAAGCCGAAGACCCTAAAAGATATCCCTGCGACATCTGCCGAGTCGGATGCCATGAGTAAAGACCTGAAAAAACGAGGTTTCAAGTTTGTTGGCCCGACAATATGCTACGCTTTCATGCAATCAGCAGGCCTGGTCAATGACCACCTTACCTGCTGTTTCAGATATACTCAATGCGGCTGATTCACTGTAAAAAGAATATAAAAGGATTATTTCGGGCTGATATAAAATGATAGACAATAAAGCGATAACTGAATTCGTCAGGAATACTTTGGGTTGTAACTGCCCTGAAGAAGTCTTTCAATACATCGATTGCCGAACAGTCGTAAACGTAGGTGAATATATGGTACCGGCCTATGAGATAAATATCGGAAACAGGCTGCTTATATTCGCCGCCGTAATAGACGAAGTTGATTCCCTGGGATATGCCATTTCAAAACTTGTTCAGGCCGGCATAAAAAAGAGGGACGAAAAGAAATTCAACAGGTTCAGGCTTGTGTTACTCTCCGCCCCAGACATTGACATAGCCGAGCAAGCTTTTGGAATCTTTAGCTCTCTTGCCGTCGATGATAAAGTACACTTGCACGTGATTAACAAAGATGACTTTCCTGTCAATCTTAACCACTCAAAGGGAGAGTAAACCTCCTCAGTATTCAATCTTAAAATTTGTCACCACTTCTCATCCACAATTTCTTCTTCCAAATCGAATAAAGCTAAATAAATGTTCCCGAAACAATCAATTCTAAAATCCCCCAATCCTACCTCAGAATACCCTTTTGGCCTGAGTTTGGCTTTCTGTAGAACCATAAAACACCTCTAAGAGTAGTCCTACAATGCACTTATTGGCGACTCTGAAGCTTTAAATGAGAGGGATTGCTACACGTGCAACAGTCGCCAGCAAGCCGATGCCTTTTTTGATGGCTGCATTCTGCATTTGATGGATCTCTGCTTCAAGATCCTCTAATATTTGGGTTATTTGGTCCTTGTCGATATCCGGAGATCGAATCTCGTCAACAAGAGCCCCTATTCTTTCCAATTCTTGCGTGACCCTTTGCTCGAGGTTCGTCAGGTCGCCTGATAGATCAATATCTGTAAGCAGACCGGCAAGTTCAGCGGCATCTCGGATCTCGTTGCTTTCATTCAGCTTCTTTGCCCCTCCGGAGGCGTCCTGTGCCGCTTGTAGTGCATTATTGAGAAGGACTTGGTTCACACCTGACAACTCTGTCATATCCTCCAGATTCCGGATCACACCATCCACATCTTCCACCATTTTTCTTGAAATATCAAGTAGATCTTCAGCCATCTTACTTCTCCTTATCTTTGAATAGATCATTGACGCTATTCACGATTTCATTGAGCGCTTTAGATTCTTTATCCTTGAGGACACCGGTCTCACCCAAGGAATCGATTAGGGGAGAAACATTAACCAAAATGTCGCTCGACTGAACTTCAATCGTCTTTACTCGACGCAGGGTTCCATGCAAGTCCGACTGCGTTTTTAAGACCGCATTTCCGGCAGATTCGAGCATCTTAAGTTGCTTATCGAGCTGTTCAAGCACGTCCTGGGCCTTCTTATGGAATGCAGTCCGACTGGCTCGGATATCGTTTAGAGCGGTTTCCACATTATCGACCTTGGCGATCAGGAGTCTTAAATCATTTCCTAAACGGTCAATATCCGGACTGCTCTCGCTTGCCTTTTCATTGATTGTGTTGATTCGACTTACTACGAGACTACGAACTTCGTCGAAAGGTTCGTACATCATAAAACTTTCTACATCTCGCTTAAGAGATGACCATTCAGATGGAAAACTATCGAGAATTTCACGGATTTCATCGGTCTTGTTCTGTTTTTTTAATTCGAGAAATGACGTCACGTCGATTTCTATTTTAGAACTCGCCGCATTGTACTTATCGATTCGACGATTGATGTGCTGCTCTATCATTCGTACCACTTCGCGGTCGCTCTCTGTCAAAGATTCTTGAAAGCGCAGCGACTGTTCGGAAATCATTTGTCTGGACAACAAATGGCTCGATAGCCGATAGAGTTCTTTACGAAAATCTTCACCACGCAGGATCAGACGATCATAACCACGGTCTCTCTCAGCAATAAGGGCTTCGGCATCCGCCCGATGACTATCGATAATGGATTGTACACCGTCCCGGTACTTCTCCAGGTGAAGAATCTGGACTTCAGATAGCTTGATTGCATTGCTTGGGATCCCGACACAGCCGACCAGGAGTAGCGAAAGAGTAAACAAGTTCAATACTCCGGCACAGTTCCTTGACAGCCTGGACAATGACCTACGTTTTAGTTGCACATCACTCTGTCTAAATTCATAATTCTCATTTATCTTCATCGCTTTTATCCTTTCTATAATCATAAATACTTCACGACCTGGTAAAATCTGCAGTGTGTAAATTTCTGAACTTTAAGGAATGTCTCAAAACTTTGGGGTGATGTAAACATATATCAGCCTATAGTATTACGATGTCAGATTGATACCTTTTCTTAGGTGGCATTAAAAAATACACATTCTATCACTAAGGTTCTGAACAAATGAATCTATAGAGAATTTACTGTAATCCAGGATTTCCCATTTGCACTGCTTTTGAGACACTCCTGCACAACTAAAGTTCCATAATACCAACATCTTATCTCTATTTCAACAATCCTGATGTGGTCTAATATGGGGTTTTGTGGCTTATTCGCTGTTCCTGCAAAAAAAAAATTATTGACTGGTATTGTTCCTTGCCTTCACAGCGTGCCAGGCTTTATAATCATACTAACAGCAAGATGTGCTGATGAACAAGGGTGACATGATATTTCAGGAGGATTTGAGTAATGATTAA
>CAZIAN010000298.1:0-6409 GCA_964537355.1 uncultured Pirellulales bacterium
AAGTACAAATTATGAGCATCAATTATCCAACTTTAGCTCACTTTAGGCACTTTAGTTCACTCTTCACTCATTTTTCCTCTACAACTGTAGAGAACTCTCTACAAATCAACCCTTTTTATGCAAAACAAAGCCAATTTAAGAAATGACAAAATGAACATAACCTTAGACATGACAAGCAATTACAAGAATTCATCCGCTGGCTCAGGCCAAAAAACAAAGCCAATTCAAACCCAATTTAACCCAATTCAAAGCCAAAACAAACCCAATCAAACCCAATTTGTCGAAAGGGAAAAAAGGGGGGCTCAATGGTCGATCGTGTTGCTGACTTATATCGATTATTTCCTTGCGTTGTTTCAATTTTCGCAGTATCTTCCTTCCCACTTATCTTTGGAACCAACATACTTGGGCCCGGATATGGACGAAACATTAACATCTGCCGTTACCGGCCAGAGGCCTTGCGGCGTACTGCCTCGCAGTCTTCTGGACTGGCTGAAGGTCTTCGGCCCCGGGGCAATCATTGCATCGCTGACGATTGGGACCGGCGAGTTGATTTTTTCGAGCCGGGGCGGCGCCCTCTTCGGATATCGCATCCTGTTTCTGTTCGTTGTCATCTCGCTGCTGAAGTGGGGCCTGGTAGTAGCATCGTCGCGTCACATGGTGCTGACCGGCGTTCATCCCTACAAACGGATGCTCGATCTGCCGGGACCCCGCGGCTGGCTGACGCTGGCGCTGTTTATGATTGCGGCTGTTTGTTTGCCAATCTGGATCAGTTTCCACTGCGGCGTTTTGGGTAATTTGACCTCATGGGTGACAGGGACGAGCGAAATATTAGGGGGCGGTATAGATTACCTCTGGGGCGCAGCAATTCTGGCCGTCGTAGTGGTTATCACTGCCTTGCGCAGTTACTCAACGCTGGAGCGCATTCAACTTATTATTGTGGCCGCAATGGTATTCTCAGCCGGGGTAACGCTCATTCTCTACCATCCGGATTGGCTTGAACTTTTGAAGGGAATTTTCATTCCACAACCTTATGTGTACCCACCATGGCTCAGCGCTGAATACCCACATATTGCGAGCCAGCCGGTGTGGGTAGAGACGACTCGTTATGTCGGCGTTATCGGTGGCGCCGGCTTCGACTATTTGGCATACACATCCTTTATGCGCGACAAAGCGTGGGGACAGGCCGGCGACGGGCCGGCCTCTGCCGAACGGCTCACCGAAATCGTCGGCGATCCGGCACATCCGGTTCGGCGCTGGCTCCGCGCTCCGCTGGTTGATTGCTCTATCAGTTTTCTTGTTATCATCGCTTTCAGCGCAGTGTTCGTAGCTTCGGGCAAGCTGATCCTCGGGCCGCATCACAAGATCCCCGACGAGAAGAATCTGCTCAATCTTCAGTCGGCATTTGTCACAGGCATACATCCGTGGCTGCTGCCGCTGTATGTTGCAGGGGCTTTTTTAACTATGTTCGGAACGCTCTATGGCACACTCGAAGTAGCCTGCAGTATTATTAGCGAAATGACGCACGCGGTGAGTCGCGATTTTGCCATCCGGTATGCCAGCCGCATCAAACGTGTAACAGTCATCTGGTGTGCCGTCGGTGCGTGCGGGATTCTGTTATGGTTGTTCATATATCAGTCCACCGGTGCTGCCGGCAAGCCCCGGCTGCTGCTGGCGATTTTGACCCCCGCCAACCTGTTTACCGGTGTATTAGGTTGTGGATTATTTTGCCTTCTGAACCTGTGGATGGACAGGAGATTTCTTCCAAAAGCATTGAGGCTGCCCGTATGGCTATGGTTGTTGAATCTGGTTTCCGCTTTCGTTTTTATCGGCCTGGGGCTGAAAGGTTACTGGGAAGATCAAAGCCGTTGGTATGCAATTGGCAGTCTGTGTGGAATGTTATTTGTAGCAGCGGTCGGTGCGCATCTGGTCGGAAGATGGTTCGTGCCGGCGGATGAGAAAGACACTTTATAGACAGCAGTGTCCCAGCCTGGGCCGCAGAGGTGTTCCGATTAGAGTTCAAGGGTCAGCTTCAGGGAATCTTTAGCACATTCGGCATACATCTCGAAGGCCTCCGGGGCTTTGTCCCATGGCATTCGCGGGGTAACAATCTCTGTAAGAGCTGAAGCCCGATCATCGAGGACCATGTCCACCGCGGTTTGGAAAAATTTACCGCACTCCGGGCCGACACTGGTATTGATTTGAATCTCCTGTCGGAAGACATGATACCAGGGGAACTCCTGCAATTCATAGCTCGGCACACCGAAGACCAACAGCCTGCCGCCGTGCTTCGGCAGATATGCGGCGGTCTTCAGTGAATCTACTTCGCCCACCGCCTCGACCGCGAAGTCAACCATTTCCCCGTTAGTTAATTCTTTGACAACTTTAACAACATCTTCTTTCGAGGCGTCTATGATATGGTCGGCTCCGTAACGTTTGGACCATTCCAAACGCCAGTCGAGCAAATCGACTGCAATGACCATACTGGCTCCCATCAGCTTCAATATGTGTGTAAATATCAATCCCATTGGGCCCTGGCCGACTACGATACATCTTTGACCTTTAACACCATCAATTCTTGTTAATGCTCGAAGCACCGTGGCAAGCGGCTGAGCAATAATCAGCGCCCCCGGATCTGGCGTATCCTGCGGCAAACGAGCAACGGCACCAGGTCGGGAGACGATGTACTCGGCGAAACCATAAGGGCCGTCAGGCAAAGCCAGTACCAATTCCCCTTCTTCCCAGCCATCACAGCGTGATTTGACTATTGTGCCGATATTCTCGTGTCCGGACCAGCCTATGGGATTAGGGAAATCACCGTTACCCCAAAATCCTTTACCGAGATATTGACTTATGTTGCTTCCGCAAATAGCAACATAGCTGTTTCGCACCAGAACCTCACCCTCGGCCGGTTCGGGTGTCGGAGCGTTGTCCAGCATCGCAATCTTTCTCGGTTCCACTATCTGGATTGCTCTCATTGCAAACCTTGCAGTCTTATAGTCTAATCGTAACCGGACTGTTTTACATATATATTGGCTCAGATTACCATAATCTTGCCGGCTCACGATACAATAATATTTGACAAAATTAAATCATGGATACTGGAGAATTGTAATGGGAGAATAAGGCAGAACAATACCTTTCTTGCCCGGCTTATCCAGCGAAGCAATCATTTGCTTTAGTTTACCAATATCATTTATAAGCTTTACCTGCTTTGGGTAATATGAATATAAATCATCTTCCGACAAATGCGTACTATAAATAATTTCCGTCATAGCCGAATCATAATTGGAATTTAGTTTGTGTCTTTCCTCCATCATTTTATCATCCAATAGCCAGCGATGATTTCCCAAGCCCTGACGGCAGGATGTCAGCATAATATATTTTCCATCTTCTTTAATAACTGTTTGTGTAACCGTTATACCTTTTAACGTTTGGATAAAATTCAAATCAAAGGGCGAACTGCTCGCTATGCAAAAGTCTGCTTTATAAGGCAACCTTGCAACGGAGGCTTTTAATGACAAGTTTACTCCTTCTCTATGCGCTTTAATCCAATCTCCGCAATACAGGCCGATTATTTCGCGTTTGTAATTCAGTACCGCGTTAACCAGAAAATCAATACCGACTTTACCGGCCGATTCTTCCGTATCATTTCTCCACTGGTTATCGACCACTCCGAATTCGCCTCTTTTGAGGTTATGGTTATTAAATATCCATTCCAAACCAGCGCAGCCCGGAAATAATATTTTAGCTCCCCCTGAAAAACCGTCGCCGAGGTGAGGTTCAATTGTTCCGATAGCAATTTTCAAGTCGGCCTGGAGGACCAAGGGGTTTATTAAAATCGAACTTCCCAGTTTTGTTTTGCCCAAGTTTGTCAGCTCACCTTCGCAATCATGATTGATTATTCTGAAGTTCTTAAATCTACTTCCTAATTTATCCTTGTAATTGTACTCTTCCATATCCTTATGAGCGCCGTTGGCAAAGAGAAAGGTGATATTTTCATCGGCAAGTCCTGCCTGCTTCAACTCGTCAATCACAAGCGAGGCAATAAAAGAAGTATCTAAAGGGCGTGTGGCATTTTCCAGGATTATTACCACATTGTTCTTGCCTTTGGCAATCTCCGAAAGGGGCGCATAGTCAAAAGGATTTTTTATAGAATTTAGAATCTGCTGGTTATTTAACGGCTCTATATATGGAGGTATCAGCTCGGCAATTTCTGCATTCGAAAATATCGGCAATTCAATAAATGAATTTTCAAAGGGTACGTTAATAGTATTTCTATTTTTTGCCTTTTTGTCCAACATCGGCACTCAGGTCTCTCAACATTTACGTCAACACTCTTTCGAGATACCCGGCATTGGAGCCGGATAGATTCCGCTTGGACCGGTGTGGATTGGGGCCGGGGTGTCAAAGGTCATATTGTCAATGTCTTCAACGAACTGGAAGTCGGAGTTCAATGCCTGGTCCCAAGTGATGTATTTTCCCGTATGGGTCGCCATGCGTCCCATCAGCGCTGCTACTTCCGCCTCACCTGCCCGCCTGGCTTCGTTATGCGGCTTATCATGCCGGATAGCATCCAGAAGCACCTGCCATTCGACCTGATATGGATTCGGGTCATCCCGGCCAAACTCCCAGACAAGATTGGCTGGGACCATATCGTGGCTTTTGTATATCTTAGGTTTGGGCTGGCCCAGCGTTGCCATTATTACAGCCGAGCCTTTTGAGCCGTGGGCGTAGTCGGAGTAGGTGTTCCAGCAGCCATCCATGTGCCTCGAGAAGGTAAACAGCTTCGTGCCGTCCGCAAAGGTATATTCCACCGTGTAGTGGTCGAACTGATTACCAGCCTGCTCATAGCAGCGACCGCCCATCCCCTGGGCCGAGACCGGCCAGGCACCTTTTGTCCAGCAGGCCACGTCAATGTTGTGGCAATGCCAGTCGATAAAGAATCCGGATGACACCCAAGTGAAGCTATTTGGCTGCTGAAGCTGGAATACCAACTCATTGACGTTTTCGGGCCGGCGCGGGCAGTGGACGGGCCCGTGCACGCGATATATCCGCAGGGTGTGTACCTGACCTATTGCCCCATCATGAATTCGATGAATCAATTCTTGTCGCGCTTTGGAGTGACGCCACATGAAGCCGACGCTAACCTTCAGATTTTTTCGTTCGGAGGCGTCGGCGGCTTTGAGCCAACGGCGGACGGCGGGTGCATCTGTCGCAAACGATTTCTCGGCGAAGACATTAACACCTTTTTTGACAGCGTACTCAAAGTGCATCGGGCGAAAAGCCGCATGAGTAGTTAACAGCACGATATCTCCCGACCTCAGGCAGTCGATAGCCTTTTTGTAGGCATCGAAACCGATAAATTGACGTTCGGACGGGACTTCAAGCTTGTCCTGAAAATTCTTTTTGAGGTTACTCAGGCTGCTTTGTAGGCGGCTTTCGAACAGGTCGGCCATGGCATAGAGCTTTACCGGGCCGCCGGAAGCTGAAAAGGCGTCGGCGACTGCGCCAGTGCCGCGGCCCCCGCAGCCAACCAGGGCCAGACGTATAGTATTTCTTTCGGCGGCGTAAATTCGAGGTAAAGCAATACTGGTGAGAATCGAACCGGCGACTATTCTTCCACTTCCTGCCAGAAACTGTCGGCGAGAGGATTTATCCGGTTCTGTCTGTGATGACACAGAAGTCTGACGTTTGATTTGTCGTTTCATAATTCCTCCTTAGAACAAGGTCTTTATGTATCGGTTTGGCGAAGTGTCCTTTATTCATTCATCGAACAGCGGACAGATATGTGCTCAATGCACTCACATTATTGATAAAGGTTCGACAGTCAATAACTCTGCTCGTGGTATTATCCTGCTCATCGTATTTCATTCGGCCGTCTTCTACCCAGCGGCCTTGCTCGTCAAGATTGTCAATTGCCGATTTAGCCCGAGCCGTCAGGTTCCGGCTTATGCGAGGTCGTGAAACCTTCTTTGATCCCTTCAACTCAGCCGGATCCATATTTTTAAGACGTTCATACTCCCTTGCAATACCCTCAACTCCATAGGAGATCTTGAAGGAATAGTGGGTGGGCATATCAGCATCGCTATAAGTAAGCTTGTAGTCTTCTCTGGTGAAGTAAAGGGGCTTATTGGTCTTCAGCTCATAGAACCGGGCAAGACGACCATCCGGCAGCCGAGAGCGTCGCAGGTAATCCATAGCTCGGGGCAGCGGTCCAAGGTACTTTTTATTGCCGCTCGCATGGTATAGCACGAGTAATGTTCTCATAACGCCCTGTGACTCGCCGCCTGTGACGGCGGGCGGTTCAAACTTTCGGGCCCAGGATGGGTGCATGTCTGCATTATACTGCTGTGCCCATGCGGGCTGGGGCTCGGGCATCTGGGCCAGAAGAATAAAATCGCCGGCCTTT
>CAZIAN010000299.1:0-6406 GCA_964537355.1 uncultured Pirellulales bacterium
TTCATTCTTTAAAACTCCTTACAAACCCTTACTACCTGACATGACAAAAAATATACCCCCCGCCCCCCGCATTTACAAGCCTAAACCATTATTCTCACCGCCCCCCAACGTAGGGGCAATCCCATGCGGTTGCCCTTGCATGTTTTTTGTTTACACCCGAGAATTGGAAACTTGGCTTTGCTACAGGGGTAGTTCTTCCTTCCTGCCTCGTAGCAGGGAGCAATATTCAATTAAAAGAACATGTCCTGTCTGTCCTGATTTTCTCTATCTAAGATTTGCCAGGATCCTGAATGGACTGATTATTGTTAATTGAAGATGGCCTGCAGCGTATGTTTTTCTTCCATTCTGGCCACTTGTTAATTATCTGATCCGCATGGATAAAATGAGATTGCTTATCAGAATCTGATGAAGTTGTGCCCTGCTGGGGAGGCAATTTATTATCCTTATTGTTTTGTGGATTACTCATTTCTACTCTCCAGTGCTTCTTTATATTCTGCAAATGTTATTGTAGCCCGAGTCTCATTATCCAAATATGACCAAGGCAACATTTGTATTCTTACATAATTCTTTTCGTGTTTCCAGTCCAAAACATTACCTTCTTTATCTTTTCTTTCTATATCAAAACCTGAACTCAGACGCATTGAGAATAAATCAAAGAATTTTCTTGGACCTATTCCTACAAATGGTACGAATGCAACTTTCTTTGAGTTCGGATTTTCTATAGAGCTAATTGCATCGTCGTGAAAATCGAATGCCTTGCTCTTCGGATAAGGTTCTACATAAACAACTTTTTTTATTCCTGCGGCTATTATGTGTTTTGCGCAGTTATGACATGGAAATGTAGTTGTATATAATGTAGCATTACGAGTGTCCAAGGTATTACGAGCACAAAAAAGCAAAGCTTCCATCTCTGCATGAACTGGACGTCCGTATTCTATGATATCTCTTATCTGGCTTTTCCAAAGTGCTTCCTCTACTTTATCTTTATCTATCGATGAATCAAGATCCTTCAATATTTGTTCGATCATATTTTTCTGTTCTCTTTTGTTTGAGTCTTCTCCGCGTGTGTAGTCCCGACCTCTTTCTGTATCAATATATTCATGAGTTTTAGGATCATATTCCGGCCAATAAAGGCCACCGCCAGCTTTGGGACAGTCATTTGCTCCTGTAGCTATTATTTCGTTATTACGTGCTATAACAGCCCCTATCTGACGTGAAAGGTCCGCGGATCTCAAAGCAGAAGCAAATGCCATAAACATCGCATATTCATCAAAAATAGGTGTGATATATGGATGACGGAATATTAGGTCGAATATTCTCCAAAGACTTTTTTTTAGTTGCTCTAAATTAGATGAATCATAATGTACGAAAAAATCCGCAAGATGAAATGTGTCTCTTGTGTGTTGACCATGCCCTTCGACTTCATCTTCATCTCTTTCGATTAGCTTTTTAGCTTCGCTCTCTTTTCTTTCGATTAGCTTTTTAGCTTCGCTCTCTTTTATATTTTTTTCTTTGTTTAGATATTCATAGCGTTGTTTCTTATCTGAATTTACACCTATAAGATAAAATCCATTTGAATATATGGCTCTAAGAAGAGTCACTTCTTCAGGGTGTTTGAGTGAGTTTATTATGTAAGCTGTTCTTTCTGTTGGTCTGATATTATTCTGTTCATCAAGCTCTCTCTTCCTAAATATCTCTGAAGAAACTCCAAGAGCAAGTATAGAATTATCTCCCGAATCTCTACGGGCTTTATTACCTTTTCCAATATAAGTATTTATCCGGTCGATCTCATATTCGAATTCAGCCGGGATGTCATCTTTATAAAAATTACTAATCACATCGAGTGAAACGCGTATTTCTATAACCTTGTAGTTAAACTTCTTTAGTCTGTCAGTAATTATGCTGACGACTTGCTTATGTGGAGTTCCAACTGCCCCTACTAATCCAATCACTATTTCAGTATCGGTATAAGTTCCTTCAAATGATTTTTGTGCATGATTCTCTGCATCTGATTTCATACTATCATCTCCATTTTATATGAAGCTAAAGCCTAACAGCTAATTAGCGCACACTTCAAACGCTTTTATTAAATAGGCGTTTCTGTGACTGCAGATATTGATTGTTTTTTTAATTTCCTTAAAAATCGTTAAAAAACGCTCATACCAAAAAACAAAAATAAAATATTTTCAAATTTTTTATCTCCTTTTCCCACATCGAGTTACAAGAATCCAGCATCGAAAATCGAGACTTTTTTCGGTTCAAAAGCGTCCACCCGTCTAATTATAGAGGCGCTGTTTTGGAGTTTACCCCCGGGTGTACCTACACGGATCTTCTGCCGGTGGCCCTCAGTTAAGGAGTTTTGAATATGAGTCTTTTAGTCTGGAGTCTTATGTCTATTATGAATCGTCAATCGGCCATCTTAAGCTTCTGCCCGCAAAGGCGGCTATCGTCTTTCATTCTGTCTCCTATTATAACATATTTCCAGATACACTCTATTTTAACAAACAAAGCCAAAGTCAAGTCGGCCAAAATCAACGTAAGCTCTTTTGCGACAAGTATATACGTGCAAGTGGGACATTTGGTTATTCAGACAAACAAAGCCAAAACAAAGCCAATTTAACCCAATACAAACCCAATTAAAGCCAATTTCAAAGCCAAACAAAGCCAAAACAAACCCAATCAGCGTCGGGTATAATTGCCCGGAAACCTATGACAAAACCGGGATATTTACTTGATTATTTCGTTCGACCGGTGTTAGAATATTTGTGATTTATACGTTTGTTAAATAAACTAACGGAACATTGTGTATAAGGAGGAATCACGATGCAAACTAAAAAAACCTGCTCCAAATCCGGTTGTCCATTCATGTTTAATCGCAGACACTTCCTGGCAAGTGCCGGCGTTACGGCAGTCGCCGCCAAGATAGGCATGCTCGATTTCGCTTCCTCGCTTTTCGCTGCTCAACCGCGGACTCCCGGCCAGCCCCTCGTCCGCGTAGTATTCGTGCGACCGGACGTTGACGGCTACTGGATGGGCTGGCCGGGGGCCGCCTACGACATCAAAGCCCGCCAGCGCCAGTACACCGAAATACTCAACTCTGCAGCAGAGAAATTCGGTGTCCGGCTGGACATCAATCCCAATCCTCTCCATGACGAACGCGCTGTCAACACCTGTCTTGAACGACTAAAAAATCAATCACCTGACGGCCTTGTCGTTGTCAGTATGAGCCTCAATCAATCCTGGCCGCATATTAACAAGATAGCCAAAGACCGCGGTAATATCCCTACCATTGTCTTTAGTCCTATGGGTACCTCCTTCACTGGCCATCTTCAGGGAACACGCAATATCGACCGCGTTTATGTTGCTGCCACACAGGATCTCGACTGGCTCAACTTCGGGATTAGAATGTTCCGGACAATGTGGGATATGAAAAACACACGCCTCTGTATTGTCCAGGGCGACAAAACACAGGACAGAAAGCTCAACGTTATCGGTGCCACTCTCCACTACATCCCCCGTGACCGCTACCCTAAAGAATACAGAAAGATCGAAACAAGCGATGAAGTCCGAGAACTTGCTGACTTCTATACAAAGAATGCTAAGAAAATCGTCGAGCCGACAAAGCAGGACATCATAAACACAGCGAAGAACTATGTCTTGGCCAAACGTATTATGGCTGCCGAAAACTGCCAGGGCATTTCTGTTGATTGCCTGCCTTTGGTCCAGAATCGACTGGTTCCCGCACCGCCCTGCATTGCATGGCTGCGGCTCAATGACGAAGGCTCGGTCGGCGCCTGTGAGGCCGACTGGAACGCAGCTATCTCTCTACGGCTGACGAGCCTTCTGTTTGACAGGCCTGGCTTTATGCAGGACCCCGCGCCCAACACTGTAAATAACACCCTCATGGGTGCCCATTGCTCCTGTCCGACAAGGCTCGACGGATTCGACAAGCCCCCTGCTCCTTTTATCCTCCGCAGCCACTCCGAATCCACCATCGGCGTTGCACCACAGGTTCTCTGGAGGGAAGGACAAAAGGTAACCATTATGAAATTCCAGGGCCCCGAATCAATTATCCTCGGTACGGGCCGCATGCTTCGTAACATTGATACACCACCCGCCGGAGGCTGCCGAACCTCTGTCGAGCTTGAACTGGACGATGTGCCCGACTGCCGTGACACAAAAGGCTTCCACCAGCTTTTCATATATGGTAATCACGAGCAGCCGTTCAAGGCATACTGCCGGCTCGCCGGGATAAAAGTCATCCACATCTGAGTGAGGGGAATATATGAAACGTCGTGATTTTCTAAAAACCGTCGGCTTCAGTGCCGCAGCGCTTATAACACCGGCATCTGCCCAAACACCGCATCGTATCGCCCAGGGCAAAAAGCCGAACATCATCTACATAATGATAGATGAGCTTGGCTATTTCGAATTGTCCTGCATGGGCAACAAATACCTCGAGACTCCGAACATCGACCACATGGCGACCGAAGGCGTGCGCTTCACCCAGGCCCTGGCGGGCGGCCCGGTATGTGCTCCGACCCGCTGCACCCTGATGACAGGCCAGCACACCGGCCACTGCACCGTACGCAAAAACAGCCAGGTCTGGCCGATGCGCGCCGAAGATGTTACCGTAGCCGAGGTACTTAAGAAAGCCGGCTATGCCACCGGTGGATTCGGAAAGTGGGGCTGCGGCGACCGCGGCACTACAGGTGTCCCCGAAAAACACGGCTTCGATATCTTCTTCGGCTACTACAACCAGACCCACGCTCACTCATTCTTCCCGAACTACCTCGTGCGAAACGGAGAAAAAGTCCTCCTCGAAGGCAATACCGGCGACTTCTACACAGGAAAGCAATTCTCACAATACCTGATATTTGATGAATCCATAAAATTCATTCGTGACAACAAAGACAGGCCGTTTTTCTGCTACTGCGCATGGACGCCCCCTCACGGCCAATGGGGTATCCCGGACGATGATCCTGACTGGCTCTATTTCAAAGATAAGCTCTGGCCCGGCGTCCCGAAAGCCGCAAAAGTGTATGCAGCAATGGTGAAAATGGTTGACCGCCAAATCGGGCAGATTTTCGCCCTGCTCAAAAAGCTCGATATAGACGAAAACACAATCGTCTTCGTCTGCGGCGATAACGGTGGCAGAGGTGGATTCAATAATTTCTTCGACCCCAACAGATATTTCCGGGGCCAGAAAGGAAACTTATACGAGGGCGGCCTGCGAATCCCAATGTTTGTACGCTGGCCAGGCAAAATCAAATCAGGCATAGTCAGCGACCATTTGTGGTATTTCCCCGATGTAATGCCGACCCTTGCCGAGCTCGCCGGCATCGATCCGCCCGGCAATATCGATGGTATATCAATCGTCCCGACACTCCTGGGCGAAAAAGCGGCAGGACGCAAACAAAAAATGCACAAGTTCCTCTACTGGGAGCATCAGCAGCAGGTGGCCGTACGCATGGGTAACTTTAAGGCCATAAAACCGGGCAAAAATAAACCGTTCGAGTTATACGACCTCAGCAGAGACATCAGCGAAAAGAATAATATCGCAGACGAACACCCAGATATCTTGAACCAGATGAAAGCTTACGCACAACAGTCACACACCGAGAACCTCATCGGCGACGTCCTCGATGAGGATAAAAGATTCAAGGGCCATAAATTCAAATAATCCGAGTACCGGCAAACATGAGAAAACTCAGGCCGTGATACCAATAGGTTGAGCAGGAGTCGTTTTATGGATATCTATTCTTTGTTTATTATTTCATCGATTTCGTTTAAGTGGAGTTTGAAATGCCGAGGAAAATCAACCACCATGGCTTCGAGCGATACTTCTTCATTTGTACCGGATATCCAGACATTGTTTAATTTTTCTTTATTCATATTCTTTATAACGTGGGCGATATGAACGTTGGTGTATTTCCATAACTGGACCAGCTCGTTCCAGTCCTTATCCTGATAGTTCTGAATGGCAATCCACCTGTCGTTATTGCCATTACTTGCATAGCAAGGAAATATCAGGGGGCTTTCCTGGTAATGCAGGTGAACTATTCTGTGCGTATTATTAGTGGCCGAATCCACCATGTGCCCCGTAATTTGCTTAATGGTGCGGTTCTGGCTATTACGCCGCTCGCTGATAACATCGTCGCCGAGCGCCGACAGCTTCGGCTGCCATTCTTTAATAAGTGACAATAACTCTTTGCTTATGGCTTCGAATTTATCCATTATTACTCCTATCTTATTGCTTGCTTTGTCTGTCGTGAACTCTGAAAATCTCCGGCCCTTTCGTGCGGAAGTATTCCAGCCAGTCTCTCATAATCAAATCGGCTATACTGGCATTTGGCACCGAATACTCCTCGATAGTTTTGCCCCAATAAAAGCCGACATAACCATC
>CAZIAN010000300.1:0-6401 GCA_964537355.1 uncultured Pirellulales bacterium
GTTTTATTATGGCTGTGTCAGAGCAAGGATGAAAGGAACGAAATGCGGTCAGCTATCTCGATAAAGCCGCACCATTTTGTGGATATTATTACCTCATTCGGTGCCGGCAACAGGGTATTTAAGCCTCATCCATACGGGCACGCCGTGCATACCGTTTCAGAAATAATTTCCAGTAACCGGGAAGTTTATTTGAAGATAGAATCAGGGATAGATGATATTTGCAGGCCATGTGTGCACAATGTTGACGGCTTGTGTGACGATACGATTGATACCTCCTACCGGCCTTCGGCACCATCATCGAAAAGGGAGTGGAACCTTTTGATTGATCAACGATGGTGTAAGAGACTGGGAATCAAGCAAGGTGACCGGATCCAGGTGCGCGAATTGTGTGAATTGATTCGAGATAAAATGGGTGATATTACAGATATTTACAAGGAGGTCCCCGCAGGTATGACTGCTGAGAGAAGCAATAATCTTGTTAGAGGTCTTGAGTACTACCTGAGACAGGAAGAGGATTTTGTTTAACAATATGCTCTACACAACCGGCAATTCGCCGGCGCTTATGGCGCTTAAGATTGAGATTGCCGCATCACTTCGCTCCTCGCAATTACAAGTTCTGTTAAAGGGTAGTTTTATGTTGAAATTATATTGAAATGTATTGTTATTTGTTGGTGGTTGTGATAAAATCCTGGTTTGGTAATTTTGCGGGGCTGATAATGCGGTCCGTAGATTATTGCCTGAGATTTATCAGTGATTTGCATGTAAATTTTAATTATTTGAAGTAGGAGGCAACCCATGAGGCGAGCAAAAGGTAAGCAATTAAACAGGCGCCAGTTTATTCAAGGCGCCGCGAAAATGGCAGGAGGGATAATGGCCGTACCTACGATCATTAGCTCGACGGCCATTGGCAGAGACGGGAAAGTGCCGGCCAGCGAGCGGATTATATTAGGTGGTATAGGCGTCGGTAACCGCGGCTCTCATGACCTGCGGTGGATGCTGCCGGAGTCGGACGTGCAATTTGTCGCGACGTGCGACCCCCAGAGGGCACGGGCCGAGAAAGTTAAGGAAATAGTGGATACAAGGTATGGCAATAAGGACTGCAAAATATATCACAACACGCCGGAGTTTCTTGCAGAACGCACTGACATCGATGCGCTGCTGGTTACTACGGGCGACCGCTGGCATGCGCTGGCTTCCATAATGGCGATGCGGGCGGGTAAGGATGTTTATTCTGAAAAGCCATCGTGTATGACTATAGCCGAAGGCCAGGCGGTGGTGGAAACAGCGAAACGCTATCGCCGGGTATATCAGACCGGTACGCAGCGGCTGAGCGAAGGTAATTTCACTTTTTGCAACGAGGTGCTTCGGCTTGGCAGGCTCGGGGACATACACACCGTTCGGGCGCATATTGCCCCGTGGGATGCGGCTGAAATGAGACACGACTGGCTACCGGCCCAACCGTTGCCGCCGAAGGAAGAGGTGGACTGGGACCAGTGGCTTGGCCCGTGCCCGTGGCGGCCTTACAATGCCGAATACACACGCGGCGGCTGGCGGGGTCACTACGATTTCCATACAAGCTGCATCGGCGAATGGGGTGCTCATACATTCGCATCGTGCCAGGTGGCCATTGGTGCGGCAGATACTTCGCCTGTCGAATACGGATATGTGAAGAACGAAAGCGGCGACGGGATGGTGACGAAGTTTGCCAACGGTATCAAGATGGTCCTGGAACGCGATATGGACAAGAAATACTGGCGCGGTTCGTGCGGTGTCCGCTATGAGGGAACACGGGGATGGGCGGCAGCGGCTGACGGCTATTCGCAACCTGAGGTTTCTTCGCCTGCTATGTTAGATGATTTCAGGAAAATTGTCTATGACTATATTGCCCGTACGGGGCGGCCGATGAGCCATGTGCGCAACTTCCTGGATTGCGTTAAGTCACGCCGCCAGACCGTGGCCAATCCGGTAGTGATGTATCGGACCATGACTTCGGTGCACGCGGCCAATATCTGCATGTGGCTGAAACGCGATTTGAAATACGACCCCGTTAAAGAAGAGTTCATCAACGACCCTGAAGCCAACCGCATGCGCAGCCGCGCGATGCGTGAGCCGTGGATCATATAAATCCGGAAGGAGACCAAGACATGTTAAAGTCAAAAATAAAATATATGCTTATCATCGCCCTGCTGCTTGCCTGCGGGGTGCAAACATTCGGACAGACCGTCGTACCTGCGACGAAGCAGGAGGTGGACAAGCTTATTGCCGTGCTGAAATCCGATGCACAAATCAAGGAAAAGATGGACGCCTGTCGTTTGCTGAGTATTGTTGGGACTAAAGATGCCATAGCGCCGTTAGCTGCGCTGCTCGGTGACGAGCAACTGTCGCATATGGCCCGCTACGGGCTGGAGCCGATTCCTGACCCTGCGGTTGACGAGGCCTTTCGCAATGCGCTTGGCAGACTCAAAGGCCGGCCGCTTGTTGGAGTGATAGGCAGCATCGGCGTTCGCCGGGATGTAAGGGCTGTCGAACCGTTGAAGGAAATGCTTATGCAGCACGATTTAGATGATGACGTGACTTCGGCGATAGTCAGGGCATTAGGCAAAATCGGTAACTCGGCGGCATCTGAAATCCTTCAGAATGCTCTTGAACATACGTCCGACGAAAATCGGCTCGCAGTATGCGAAGGTTTGTTCCGCTGCGCCGAGAGCCTTGCAAGCCAGGGCAAACGCAGAGAGGCAGTTGCCATTTACGACCAGATGCGTAAATTGGATTCGCCGCATCAGGTTCGTGCCGGTGCGTTACGCGGAGCAATCCTGACCAGCAGTAACGGCCTGAGATTGCTGCAACAGCACTTGCGCAGTGACGATTACATTTTGTTCTCTGCGGCCGTACAAACCGCTCAGGAATTAACCGGTTCCGGAGTAACCAAGGCATTGACCGCTGAGTTAAATGAGCTTCCGGCTGACAATCAAATTCTGGTAATCCAGACACTCGGTAAACGCGGTGATGCGGAGGCTTTGCCAGCGCTGTTTACTTTAGCTAAGAGCGGTGCAAAATCTGTTCGCATTGCGGCCATACAGTCTATGTCGGAAATTGGCGATGCTGCAGCAGTACCTGTGCTTGTGGAATTGCTGAACGACGGAGATAGTGAGATTTCGCAGGCCGCCCAGGAAAGCTTAGCTTCTGTGCCCGGTCACCTCGCGGATCAGGCCGTAATAGAAATGGTAAACAGCAGCCAGACAAGCCGACGTCTCACTGCGCTAGAACTGGTCAGTCGTCGTCGGATGACCACAAGCATTCCTGCATTGTTGAAAGCCGCTGCTGACAACGACCAGAAAATTCGTTCGTCTGCGCTGAGAAAAGTGGGCGAGCTGGGCAGCCTTACCGAGTTGCCGGCGCTGCTCGATCTGCTTACTCAGTTTAAGACTTCTCAAGACCTGGATGCTGTTGAGCGGGCTTTGAGTGCTATCTGTATGAAAGCCGATAATCCCGAATCATACACAACGAAGCTTACAAACCTGCTGAGCCGGGTCCAACCCATGCAAAAGTGCGCTTTGCTGCATGTTCTCGGCGTCATTGGGGGGGCGGACTCTCTTGGTGCAGTACGAGCAGAAGTCACTAATCCCAATGAAGTGGTCCGTGACGCTGCTATCAGCGCGCTTTGCTCATGGAAAACGGCGGATGCAGCGCCTTATTTGCTCGCGTTGGCCAAGGAATCGCCGTTTTCGTCTCGAAAGACTACGACTTTGCGCGGCTATATAAACCTGATTCGAGATGAGAGCCTTTCAACCGAGAAGAAACTTGAGATGTGCAGGGAGGCAACTGCATTGATTCAGCGCAACGAAGAAAAGAAGCTTCTGCTTGGTGTTCTGGGCACGGTGCCGACAGATGATGCGCTGTCGATGGCAATGACGTACATGGCCGATCCGTTGGTACGGAACGAGGCTTGCTTCGCAGTTGTGGCGATTTGTGAGAAGATAGTCCTTCAAAATCCCGACGAGGTTGCCGACGCCTTAGGAAAGGTTTTGAAAGCTACGAATAATAGAAATGTAACTCGTCGCGCAAAGGCAATATTGGATAAAGCCAAGTAAACTATTGTATAAAAGAAGCGACTTTTGATAATCGAGGTATTAACTATCTTGATTTTATAATGGAGGATTTAAGAATGAAACGTAATTCATTAACAAGACGTGATTTTCTGAAGAAAACTGCAATTGCTGCTGGGACTGCGGCTGTTCCTTATTTTATACCGGCCTCGTCGCTGGGAGCGGATGGCGTGAATCCGTCTGATAAGATTGTGGTCGGATACTGGGGTACAGGCAGTCAAGGTTCGGGTCATGTCAAGGCCTTTACAGGTAAGTCGGATGTTCAGGCCGTGGCTGTTTGTGACGTTAATCGTGCGGGGACGAACTATGCTGGAAATCGTTTGGCCGGTCGTGAACCTAATATTAAGGTTGTTGAGGACATGTATGCAAAACAGAAGGGAGCGGCTTCTTATAAGGGCATCAAGGGATACAACGATTTTCGTGAATTCCTTCAACATAAAGACCTGGATGCGGTCATAATCGCCCTACCGGACCACTGGCACGCCCTTGCGGCAGTTGCGGCAGCGAAAGCAGGTCTGGACATGTATAGCGAAAAGCCTCTTGCTCGAACAATCTACGAAGCGCGTGAGATGGTAAAGGCCGTCCGAAGGTACAGTCGTGTTTTCCAAACCGGCAGCCAGCAACGCTCAGACCGGCGTTTCCGCCACGCCTGTGAACTTGCCCGAAACGGCTATCTCGGTGAGCTTAAAGAGGTATATGCAAAGGTGCGCGGTATCTCCCGTCCGTGTCCTTTCGGAGGTGAGCCAGTGCCCGAGGGATTTGATTTTGAAATGTGGCTTGGTTCGGCACCGGAAGCTACCTATCATCCGAAGCGGGTAAGCGGCAGTTATGACTGCTTCGGTACTGCGTGGCGGTCCTGGCGTGAATATTCCGCCGGTCATATGACAGACTGGGGGGCCCATCATTTTGATATTGCCCAATGGGGTATGGGCATGGATGGCAATGGACCTGTTGAGATAACACCCGGTTCAGGTCCTGATGCCGACGGTCTTACATTCCGATATGCCAATGGGATACCGCTTATAAAGCAGCGTGGCCCGCATGAGGGTGATGTGCAGTTTATAGGAGACAAAGGGTGGGTCGGGGTAAGTCGCGGCCGGATATGGGCGTCTTCCGATAGTCTGTTAAGTCTCAGGATGAAGCCCAATGATGAGCATCTCTATGTGAGTACGGACCATCGGCAGGACTTTCTGGATTGCGTTCGCAGCCGCAAGCGTCCCATCTGCGATGTCGAGATTGGGTGCAGTTCGGTGACGATATGCCTCCTTGGAGAGATTGTCACGCGTTTAAATCGTCCCCTGAAGTGGGATCCGAAGCAATGGCGGTTCGTGGATGATCGTGAGGCGCAAGGTCTTGTGAAGAGGCCAATGCGCAGCCCGTGGGTTTTGTAAATCCGGGTCCGCTTTGCTACAAGGCTACATAGACGTAGAACGTCTTAAAAGTGTTTACTAATATATCAATATATGGGGCTGTGAGCATCTGCTTGCAGCCCTTTTTTATTTTACCCCGGATTTTTTCAAAAAATAGCGTAACACTTCTGGTTTGCCACCCTCTTATATATAGGATAACTGACTCACGGCGGTTGCTGAGATTGAGATGAAATTCCGTTATTTCTTATGAAACAAACCTCTTTTTGTGGGATGATCACATTAGAAACCAGTTCTATTCTTAGTAAAAGGAGATTTGTTATGAAACAGACAAAGAAAAAAATAGTTTGGCTTGTGGCTTTTTTGGCAGTAGGTTCTATCCAGGTGTTCGGAAAGCCCTTTGCCAAGGGGCCTTATTTGGGACAAACCCCGCCAGGCCCTATTGCTATGGTCTTTGCCCCCGGACTGATCTGTCGTGCCGGACCACGCCAGGGGGAAGGAAATGTGAGCTTCTCTGCGGATGGCAACACCTTTTGTTTTGGACGGCTTGGGCATGTTTATATCACAGAAAACACAAACCAGGGCTGGACAACGCCTCAGCGTATAGAGAGTATTCCACGGGGGGCCTGGTCGCCGTGTCTGTCTTCGGATGCCAATAGTATCTACTACATGGACCAACATTTCACCAGATCGATACGGAACAGCTACGTTACCTCTAAACCCTATACTTATCATCGCTGCCTGCGCACGAGTCAGGGATGGTCTTTGCCGCAGGAATTAGGACCACCCTTCAGCTCCTCGGGGGCGTATGGTGGATTCTCTGTATCAGCGGATAACAGTATCTACTTTACTGCTGGCCGAGGCCGTTTTCGGGTTGCCCCTTTTGTGGGCAACACCTGGCCTCAGGTTATAAAGATCCCTGTGGAGA
>CAZIAN010000301.1:0-6397 GCA_964537355.1 uncultured Pirellulales bacterium
CGTCAGATAGAGAGATAATATCACCAATACAATTCTTTTGTCATTCGTTGTCATGCTCTGTTCTCTTGATATTTAAACCGACATTTCCCAGATGACTTCATATACAGTACTCCTGCACACTAAGGCTTATATAATAGCATAATATGCGGTTCGATTTCAACACCACTGACAGTCAACTCAGCCAACATTTCTGTCGCAAAGACAAAAGAATAGATCTAACTATCTCTTATGTCGGCACAAAGAATCAAAAAGACTGCCTTTTCCTCATCTTGTGTCGCACCGACTATACTTGCCTTACCCATCTCAAGACATACTTTACCGACCCACAGCCGTTTTGCAATAGTAGGTGGCGCTTCGTTTTTCGAGGAAAGCTTCTCAGCCTCTTCCTGGCTGAAAGCGTAACTGATAGATATTCTGTTATGATCAACGGCATTCGCAGAAACCTCAAGGGACTTTCCGATCTTATAAGGACGGAACGTCTTCGAAACAATCGGCTCGCTTTCTTCGTTCGTTTTGATTGGCCTTTCCTGCTCTATGTAGATTGTTTCCTCCAATTCAATATTCCCCGTTTCTCTCTGCCGAACTGCTACTTTCGCTCCAGAGCTTATCTTTGCGTTATCCTCATCTTGCAAACACTTCAGAATATTGTCTATCGAAACCGAATTGGGATTTTCGCCGATGGGGCTCACCCCTAAATCGTCAAGGGCCGAAAGTCTTACTTCAACGACAAACGCTTCAACTAATATGGTTGCATACGGATCCTTGATTAGCTCAGCTTTCTTTGCCTGGGTCTCGGCGGCTGGCCCGACAAGAGGGCCCGCTGCAAAAAGAGTACAGGAAATTACACAAACTAAAATTATGATATTTCTTGAAATTGTAGCCATAAGAGTGTCCTTTCATATTCCATCTCACATATTGTTATACCGTCTATTATTAAAGAGGCACAAATATGACTTTTAGTAACAGAAAAAAACTCAGATAACGTAAAAACTCCCCTTCAAAAACTGATGATTGTTGATTTCGCTTTGTCCCTCTACATTTTTGCTATTCTCATAATGTCAAACTTAAGTCAGAAAAGCAATTTGTATAAGAACTAATCTACTTATTGTAAGTGTAGAGTGCGAGATTGCCTCCCATGATGGTCTGGTTAAGACCGTTATCATAGATGACAGTTTCGGTACAGCCCTCATCTATCTTTTGCATAGGTTACTCTTGGGACTCCCACCGGAGTATGGGATAGTCGTCCATGGTCCAGGTGTGGCTGAAATCCCACCCGGCGTTCAGGAATATCTCCTCGTTTCGCATCTGCTCCGTGGTAAGGCCCGTCCCGAGTTCCAGCGGGTCCGAACCGGTACTGGCAGCTACTCCCGACAATTCTGCATCCCAGAAACAAGAAACTGTCTTGGGAGCCCAATTTGGCGTTCTTGTTTCTCCAAAGAGCCCACCGACAACTGGATCTTTGCCTTCAGTTTCCAGTGGAATGATCTCGCAGGCAGCGTAGCAGTTGATAATTTGATTGTCATGGGCCTCGCCGACCAGGCCTCCTACGATGGAACCGGCAATTGATCCCTGAGCGTAACAATTCACGAGCACAGGGCCAGAACTCCAAACGGCACGCCCGGCTAATCCACCTGCGGTTTCCTCGGCGGTTACTTCACAATTTGCCGAGGACCACCAGATTACGGTTCTGTCAGAGTTTCCAATCAAGCCGCCAACATTGTTGCTGCCAATGACTGTGCCAGTTGTCCGACACTCAATAATATGCCCAGTATTCCCGCCTTCACCTACGAGCCCTCCAACATTCCGTTGGCCGTTGACATCGGCCTGGGCTGCACAGCGCATCAAAGTGCCCCCCGGGCCGCCGCCGACCATTCCACCGATATTTTCTTCACCGGTGACCTGTACCTGAGCTTCACATTCCACCAAACTGCCATCCCAATTGGAACCGGCCAATCCGCCGACGTCCTCAGAGCCGGATACCTGTCCGGTCACCGAGCAGCGAAGAATCATCCCTTGATTCAGGCCCGCTATCGCTCCGCATGGTGAGCCACTAACGACTACGTCGGTGAGGCGCAGGTCTTTGACAAGGCCAGAAAGCTTGCCGAATAAACCGGCATCGTATCCATACTTTCCCTCGATGTGTAGATTGGCAATAGTATGACCTTGCCCATCCAAAACTCCGCGGAATGATGAACCACTGTGCCCGCTAACACCGTCGGATTCGTCCGGAGCAATCAATGCGTCCGTGAATACACGTCCACCAGGTAAATTGGGGTTCAGATCGATATCATTAATCAGGATTAAGTTCTTATCCATCAGATTGGGATCCGTGCCAATTGAGATTAGCTGCTCGGCTGTGACGATCTGATATGGATCGTTGGGCTCGCCAGTACCGCCGGCAAACCCGTACACATTTGTCGCCGGAAAGAACCCCAGTATCAGAATACCCATCAGAACATTTACACAGACTTTTTTCATTTTTGCCAACATGGTTTGTATCTCCTAATATTCTTTGCTCATTCCAACGTCTATTATTAAAGATGCACAAATTGAATTTTTGTTACAGAAAAAAACTCAAATACAATAAAAAACTCCTAAAAAAAACCGATTACCTTTGATTTCACTTCATTCCTCTGTATTTCACGATATCTCTAATGCCAAAATTAAGTTACCAAATCGGTTTCGGTGTTGAAAAAGGCTGCAATTCTACGAAAATTTTGTTATTATCATTGAGTTCGCAGATTTCATTACATAGCCGAGCGTTTGTTATGGGAAATTTTATGGAAAGGGACAAAATGAGGACAATACATAAGAGATATCAGGATAATCATCAGGTATCCGGCAAACCGGTAACACGTCGTAACATGCTTATAAGTGCGGCCGGGCTTGTCGGGGCATACTCGACGCTAACAATTCTGCCACAACAGCTTCGTGCCCAGACCGGGCGCGTGGTTAAAAAAGGACGCATAAAACAGGCGATCTGCCGAGGCTGCTTGCGAGGGGCCAACATGGATATTGAACAGATGGCGGCTATGGCATCGAAGATGGGCCTGGTCGGTATAGATTTTGTCGGCAAAAATGACTGGCCGACGCTGAAAAAGCACGGCCTGGCGGCAACGATTGTAGGTGGTGCTGGAAGTATCAGGAAAGGCCTCAATGATAAATCTATGCACGCTAAGTTCCTCAATGACTTTCGCACAAACATTAAAGACGCCGCCGAATACAAATGGCGCAACGTTATCACTATGGCCGGCGACCGCAAGGGAATCAGCGACGAGCAGGGAATGGACAACTGCTATACCATCCTCAAAGAAGCTGTCAAAATAGCCGAGGATTACGGCGTAAATATTTGCATGGAGCTGCTCAATAGCAAAGTCAACCACCCCGGCTACATGTGCGACAAATCCGCATGGGGCTTCGAGCTGTGCAAACGTGTAAATTCGCCGCGATTCAAAATGCTCTACGATATTTACCACATGCAGATTATGGAAGGCGACCTGATTGCCACAATACGAAAGAACATCAAATACATCGGCCATATACATACCGCAGGTGTCCCGGGCCGTCATGAGCTTGACGAGAACCAGGAGATTTACTACCCCGCGGTTATGAGGGCGATTGCCGAAACTGACTATGACGGGTACGTTGCCCACGAATATACTCCTACCCGTGACCCGATGAAGTCCCTCATACAGGCCGTCGAGACCTGCGATGTGTAAGCGCCGGTTCACAGCAAATATTTGCACGCAAAAGAGCAGACGACAAATCAGCAGTAAGATGGAAATCTGATTGTTCAGTGACTTTACAAGCAATTTGTAAAGCTGTACCTGCTTTTGGAGTTGCAAAAGTGTAGTTCATGAAATACTGACAAATTGTCAGGTCTGGCTGAACTGCTTCTGCAAGTCCGGCGTAGTTAATAAAAACAGCAATAACCGAAAGACAACACAATATATCACCTGAGACTGTGAGTTATGGCTTATCGTAGAATCAAAGGTTTCATAGGTTTGGTGTACGAGCCTGAACCTGACCGGCAAGGCAGCAAGCATAAATGTAAGGACTGCTTTTGTTGCCAGTGGTGCAGTGATAACAGATGCGAGTTGTGCATGAAAAATAAGAAAAAAAAGAGCTGCAGGAAAAAGAAGAAATAACTGCTGAAAAAGCGCATAACATTTATTTACTATCTGGAAACAGCGGCCTTACACTTCAAAAAAGAGGGATTATTTTACTTGGATTAAATCTCCAAATATGTTATATTGAGTATTAATGGTTGGGTATTTGATGTTGGGTGGGCTGTCCAATCAATTCAAAGTGCCCTCGAATAATTGTTGGAAATCGAAAGCTCATTCCACCAACTATAAATGCAGATTTTTGGAAGGAGTTATTAATGCCCAGGAAAAAAGCTTTTACGTTAATCGAGCTTCTTGTTGTCATTGCAATAATCGCGCTTCTCTTGGCCATACTGATGCCCGCTCTCCAGAGGGTAAAGGAACAGGCACGGGAACAGGCCTGCAGGGCCCATCTAAAGAGTATCGGCCTCGGTATTCAAATGTATCTGGACGATAATGATTACTTGATGCCCGACTTCCACACGCACACAAACAATTGTAATGGGCATCTCTGGTATGGCGCCAGAGGACAGTTGCTCAAGGCCGGCGACGACCGCTCATATTGGGGTGTTATCTACCTTGAGTATTTAAAAGAGGAAAAGTTATTCGGCTGTCCGAGCTTTAACAACTTCACTCAGATAGTGGCGCAGGAATTGCTCTATAGCACCGGTGAAATAGATAACTCGGCGTATTCGATGAACGGCTGGCTCACAAAGGAGAAATCTGTTTCCATCCCGCGTCATTCCGAAGTTGTCGTCGCACACGACCATATGGAGCCCAGAATCGAAAATGGAAACGATATGCTCTACGCCAATTCGAGCGGTATGAATTTTGAACACTACAGGACCGGCAACCGCAAGAGCTGGTATCGTGGCATCTTCAGGCATTCTATTAAAGCAACCCAAGACGACAGAACTGGCGGAAATCTAAACTGCCTCTGGCTCGACGGCCATGTCACAACTATCAAGGAAACCCTCGGAGAAGATATACCTAAGCGATGGTATGACCCCCTCGGCAAGAATTGATCTGCTGATAGTTTGTATGATTATATTAAGAAAGCTCTAAGGGTGATTAAGCTTATCGTTCCGTATTATTCGCCGCACCGACGGCTTCGGCTGTATCTTTGTCGCAAAGCCCAAGAATGCATTTAAGGAGATCCGACCTGCTGATAATCCCTGTCACTTTGCCGTTCGATGTAACCGGCACTCTCCTGATGGCGTTGTCTCTCAGGCAGTAACAGACATCTAATAAAGACTCATCCTCTTCGAAGTGGATGGCGGGTTGTGTCATAAAATCATTTACCGTTCTGTCCTTTTCGTCGTGATAGGTGTGGAATAATCTCAGCACATCCTGTTCTGAAATAATCCCCACGAGAGTCATATCATCTTCGGCCACAGGGATACCTGTAATGTTGTGTTCCGACATGACTCTTATGGCTTCGATGACTGGGGTTTCTCTTTTTATGCAAATCACTTTCCTGCTCATAATATCTTTTGCTTTAAGCATCGTATGAACCCTTTTCAATCAGTTGTTTTATACATATTAAAGGAATTGTCTTCTCAGGATAATAATTTCACGATAACCATACTATTCATCATCGATTATCGGCCTTCGAGATAGAAGACTTAAGGAATTTCTTTAATAAATATACTTGCATAGGTAATATGGCCGGGCCGAGCGAAAGATTTACTTATACCACTCAGGGTTCGGTGTCTCCCCTACTTTTTGAGTCCACCTCTGGTCGTTTTTAGCGAATTCAACTTTATCTTTGTGTATTTTGACGATTGTGACCCCATGTATCGTATTTTCCTCGTGTAAGATATTGTTATTATCACTGATTACAGCCGATGACATGTCCGTGCTGTACACAATACTTTTTACGAGTCCTACTGGTTTGGCCGTTATAGAGTGAGACACCGCAGGCAAATAGATTTTCTTTGATTCCTCTCGCTTCTCCACATTATCCATCTCGTATTGTCTTCCTTCTTGAAGCCGCGCGAATCCTCGCTTAAAAAATATCATAAACGACAATAAGAGAACCAGGATTACAATAGCACTTTTGATTCTGAAATTCATTTCACTCCCCCATTTCTTGATTTATAACTAATTATACCATAATGACAATTTATAATCAACCGGGAAACCGCATTTAAGGTATTTTATAACCGCTTTATGGGCATCAACCATAGAAATGGACAATTTTATGGGGCCACAGAAAAATAATTTTCCCGGTCCAAAAACGTATGAAATCCCCACCTACCCCCCCAATATTACTACTCTTATAATTCATA
>CAZIAN010000302.1:0-6389 GCA_964537355.1 uncultured Pirellulales bacterium
AAATGAGGACCTGCAGATCGTAGCCCGGATCGAACCATCCTTCGATCCGATTGATGACGTTAAGTTATACTATCGTGTTATGTTTAATCGTGAGGTAAGTATACCGTTACTGGATGACGGTACCGGCGGTGATAGAGAAAGCGAAGACGGGCTTTACACTGTGCGAATTCCAGCTTACAGGTATAAAGCGGGTGAGATGGTCCGCTGGTTCATTGCGGCTACAGATACTGCCGGACGCAGATCACGGTTCCCGGCCTATATCGATGAGCTAAATTCTCCGCAGTATTACGGGACAATAGTGGAGGATCCGAACCTGACTAATCCGCTACCGGTACTGCATTGGTTTATTCGAACACCAAACGCCGCCAACTCCGATGCCGGAACCCGCTGCGCGCTCTTCTATGATGGAGAATTCTACGATAATGTATTGATCAATATTCACGGCCAGTCCAGCCGCGGATTTCCGAAGAAGAGCTACGATATCGATTTCCATCCCGGTTATAACTTCAAGTGGGCACCGGGGCAACCACGCGCCGATGATATAAACCTGATGACGACCTATCCGGATAAGGCTCAGATGCGTAACATACTGGCCTATGGGATATATCGGGATGCCGGATGTCCCTACCACTGGGTTTTTCCTGTACGAGTCCAACAAAACGGGGCCTTTTGGGGCACAGCTCATGTGATGGAGAACGGCGATGAAGATTGGCTGATTCGGATGGGCTTGAATACCGAGGGGGCCCTTTACAAGATGTACAACACATTCACCATTTCGAGCAACGCCAATAGTGGCGCCGAGAAGAAGACACGAAAATATGAAGACAACGCGGATTTGTTGGCTCTCTACAATGGTATTAGCCTCTCGGGCGAAGCACGTCGCCGATATCTTTATGACAATGTGGACGTCGCGCAGGTTGTTAATTTCCTGGCTGTACGCGCAATCACTGGAGATACCGACTGTTGTCACAAAAACTACTACTTTTACCGTGATACGGGCGAAAGTAATGAATGGCAGATGTGGCCATGGGATGTGGACCTGAGCTTTGGACGAGTATGGAATTCTGCGGAGACTTACTGGAACGAAAACCTTATTCCGAATACGAGTCTGTTTGTCGGTAACAATAACCGTTTGCCACAAGCCATTTTTAACACCCCGGAAATGCGGCAAATGTATTTGCGCCGGGTGCGAACACTCATGGATGAATTTCTCAAGGCACCTGATACTCCGGAGGAGGAACAGTATTTTGAGCCGTTTATTGATATGTTGGCGGCTCTTATTGCACCGGATGCTGCCTTAGACGCTGCTAAATGGGGCTCTAATGCATGGGGAAATGGTTCGACGTCTCCTTGCTGTCCTCAAACGTTGCTGGAAGCCGTCGAAGAATTAAAGTATTCTTATCTGCCTGAGCGCCGCCGCCAACTATTCAACGGTTTAGCCTCCGGGGCCAATGAAATACCTGATGCCCAATTGGCCGGTACGGTTATTGACTTCGGTACGATTGATACTAATCCCGCCAGTGGTAATTTGGATGAGCAGTACATACAACTACGTAATCCCAATTATTTTGCTGTAGATATTTCCGGGTGGACATTGAGTATTGAGCCATATCCCGGCAAACATTTGTTTACTTTTCGTGGTGGGATGGTCATTCCCGCAAACGAGACTATTTACGTTGCTTCCAACCGGGTAGCTCTTCGTTCTCGAAACGCATCTATCAGAGGCGGTCCAATATTGTTTATTGTTGGTGATTTCAGTGGCCGACTTGCAGATCGAGATGAAATCCTTCTTTTGACCAACCGGCAGCAAGAGGCAGTAAATTTTATTATAACACAAGCCGGCAGACGGTAACTGCGAAGGAGAGATAGACATGCACAGGTTACGTATTATGCGGGCCATATAAGAAAAAAATGACAGCCGACATAAAATCAGCATAAAACCTGAAAATCTCTCACTATTATTTCAAATTTAGTACCCGACAAATATGAAATAATTACCTGCTTTCAAATTGGTGTGCCAGTATTATCCTTATATTTTTTGCGAAGCAGTTTAAGTTCGGCCTTTAACTCTGTGATAAGCCTTGAGTTTACAGGTTCGTTATAGATATTTTTCATTTCCTTCGGGTCTTTTTTAAGGTCGTACAGCTCCCACTCGTCGATGTCGTTGTAGAAGTGTATCAGCTTGTACCGTTTGGTACGTATGCCATAGTGACGTTTAACACTGTGTACAGCGGGGTATTCGTAGTAGTGGTAGTACATCGATTTTCGCCAATCTCGTGGTGTTTTGCCCTGCAGAATTTTGCGAATTGAGCGTCCCTGCATATCCGGGGGTGTAGGTACACCGGCGAAATCCAGAAAAGTTTCGCCGAAGTCCAGATTCAAAACGATATCATTATTTATTGAGCCGGCTTTTACTTCCTGAGGATAGCGAACGAGCAGCGGCATACGCAGCGATTCCTCGTACATGAATCTCTTATCGAACCAGCCGTGGTCGCCTAAATAAAAGCCCTGGTCGGAAGTGTAAAAAACTACGGTATTTTTTGCCAGACCTGTCTGGTCAAGATAATCCAATACCCGGCCGACATTCTCATCAACTGAAGCGATACATCGCAAATAGTCTTTGATATATCTCTGGTATTTCCAGCGGACCAGGTCTTTGCCCTTGAGATTTGCTTTTCGGAAGGCTTCATTCTTAGGTTCGTATGCCGCATCCCAAAGCTCTTTCTGTTCGGCTGTAAGGTTCCTGGGGGGGACGAGTTTCAGGTCTCTTTCGGTCATCGTCTTTTCGATGCTCATATCCTGTTCCTTGGCGGCCCTTCCTCGGTTGGAGTAGTCATCGAACAAATTTACCGGCTCAGGAATCTTAACATCATCGTACATTGTCAGATATTTGGGGCCGGGCTCCCATGATCTGTGCGGGGCCTTATGTTGGTACATAAGACAGAATGGTTTTTCACTAGTGCGTTCTCTGAGCCATTTGAGTGCGTGGTCGGTAAGAATATCAGTTGTGTAGCCTGAATATTTTCTCTTCTGGCCCATCTCTTTCATTGCGGGATTATAATACGTTCCCTGTCCGGGCAGGACATTCCAGTAATCAAAGCCGGTCGGGTCGGTTTTGAGGTGCCATTTACCTATCATAGCCGTTTCGTAGCCGGCATTTTGGAGCAGTTTCGGGAAGGTCTGCTGGCTTCCATCAAACTTTTGTCTGTTGTCGATGACGCCGTTGATATGACTGTATTTGCCGGTTTGTATTACAGCGCGGCAGGGGGCGCAGATTGAATTAGTGCAGAAACTGTTTTTAAAGAGCATGCCTTTCTTTGCAATACGGTCGAGGTTTGGTGTTTTATTGATTTTACTTCCATAACAACTCATCGCATGTGAGGCGTGGTCATCCGTCATTATGAATAATATGTTTGGACGTTTTTTAGTGATACCTGCTGTTTGCCCAATACCTTCGCAGCCTGGCAGTATTGATAGTGCTGATGCTGAACCCGCCATAAAGCCGAGTGTTTTGAGGAATTCTCTTCTTGTTTGCCTTTTCATTTTGGTTCCTTTCACACGTTCTTGTATGGATTATTTAATCAAAGAAAAAAGTTCTTTTCAATTTTACTGTATTTAACGGCATTATCCCCTGTGTCGCCAAAAGTCGGCGTTTGGAACATTCGGCAGCACATCCAGCCGCGACTCCCAGTCTTTGAGTATCTTTCGGTGTTCTGCTAATACTAAAGCATATCTTGAGCTTGCAAGGAGATTTTTGGTCTCGCTGGGGTCTGTTTTCATATCGAATAGCTGTTCAACTGAATCATCTTTATAGGTGATGTACTTGAAAGACGGCGTGCGGACCATTCTGCCCGTATTACTGCTGACCTCAGTAATAGTAAAGTTATCAGTGGATACGGACCTACCTTCAAGGATTGGCCTTAAGCTACTGCCTCTTATATTTTTTGGTGGTTTTATTCCGGCATAATCACACAGGGTCGGCATTATGTCCAGGCCTGAGACCGGATGAGTAGAATCTGTAATGTTTTCAGAAATATGTCCCGGCCATGAGAAGAGAAGCGGTACTTTTGCGGCTTCGTCGTAGAGTGTATTTTTCCGTACCATCTTATGGTGGGCAAGGCCTTCGCCGTGATCAGAGGTCAGCACAATCAAGGTGTCTTTTGAGTATCCACAATCTTGAAGCGTCTGCAAAATACGACTGATTTCAGCATCGACATGTTCAATATTGCGGTAATAGCTCCACAGGTAATATCGCCACTGTTCTTTGCTCCATTTGCCTTTAAAGGGCTCGTTGCCGAGTCGTCTTTTCTTTATTGTTCCCGGCTCATTCTCATCGAACTCGAAATTATCCGGCAACTCCGGAAGCTCACCAACCAACTGGGGGTACCGCATTTCATTCGGATTGTTCATATTCAGCCGGAGCCATTCACAAATATCATGGGGCTGCATATATGAAGCAATTAGCAGGAACGGTTTGGATTTTGAACGGTTTCTTAAAAAGCCCTCGCATGAGCGTGACATAACCGTATCGCAAAGATAACCAAAACCGCCAATGCCTGTATTTATGACTTTGAAACCCGGTATATCACTTGTGTAGGTTCTTGGAAGATGCCACTTGCCCGCATAAAAGGTTTCGTAGTTAGTTTGTTGCGAAAACCACTGGCCGAGGTTTGGAATGTCTGAACGAATTGGCCGGCCATTTGTGAAAACCCCTGTTTCGCTGCTGGTTCGTCCTGTAAAAACACAACTTCTGGCAGGGCTGCAAACCGGATTGGCGGAATATGATTGAGTAAAACTGACTCCGCTCGTTTTAAGCCGGTCAAGCGCCGGTGTTCGCACATTTCGGCAACCTCCAGCGGCGATTGTATCTATGTGCTGCTGGTCTGTAAAAATTAAAAGAATATTCTTTGGCTTTTGTCTGTTACTTTGCCGGGCGGCATGAACGTTCTTTGTCAAAGTTCCATTGGCTAATAGTGCCACTGCGCTGCCGCTTAACTTTATAAAATCTCGCCGATTTACAAGGCAGGTAGATTGTTCTGTTTTGATATTTTTTTTCATAGCTCTTATTTCCTTTGTGAGCTTTTTCTTTTTTTGTAAGCTTTTCGTTCTTGTTCTATTACTTGCCTGGTGATTGTTTCTGCTTGTTCATCGAAGATGTAGGCTTTATTCATCGAGGTTACTATTAATAATCTATGTTGATCATTAAGCCAGTATTCACAGGGAAGAATTCCGTTTCCTAATTGAACGAAGCAGTGCAGGGGGATATTTTCGGCGCCTATCTTCGTTGGGAAAAGTCCGCGGTAAGATAAGTGCTGGTCTTTTTTCAAGAGGCTCAGCCCTTCGAGCATATCGAAATTTAGCGAGGTCTGCCTGTTGAACTCAAGACGCTGTACCGCTTCAAACAAACACCAGTCACATGTGTTTCTGTTCGATCCCACACCAGCGCTACCATTGTCATTGCTGGACAGTTGAGAAATGTGCTTATCGTCTGCATCTATAAACCGACTCGAAACTTTCCATTGGATGGGCGATGCCAGTTGATTATTCCGGCACTCGATTGCTGCTTCAACAATATTCACTAATGCATCTGCCTGCAAGACTTCCTGATGTACCTTCAATACTATAGAGCTATCTGAGTCAATGAGGCGTTTCATCCTCAGGAACCCGACGTTTTCATTGCTGCTTTCATTATAGCCGTGGCAAGTCCAAATGCGATAGGTATTGACCCAGTTGCCATCGGGCTTGAAATCTTCGGATGAAGGCGGGAAATCACGGAGGGCACTTAATTCGTCTAACAGAGTTGGTGTTAAAGGTGAGCCGACTATCGTTCTTTTTTTTGCCATAGTATTTTCTTTGTGTATTTGGTATTGTTATTTATAGTCTTTTCCTGCAAGACTGTCCTGGCAGGATTTACGCCACTTAATTAACATTGATTTCATTGATTGCATAAGCTGAGGTTTTTCTTGGGCTAAATCTTTTGTCTCGCCGGGGTCTTCGAGCAGGTCAAAGAGCATATAGGTCTTGCCCTTATCACTGCTGTATATTTTGTAACGGTTGTCCGTCAGTGAAAGCTGTTTGGCGGATTCAAATCCTATTGGCATCGGACGTTTTTTCATTTTGCCATTAATCAATGGCAGAAGGCTTACGCCGTCAACAGGCTCAGGCCGGCCTTTCATCTTAAATCCGAGTATGTCCATAATTGTCGGGAAATAGTCGGAGGTTGAGCATGGAATATCGGTTACCTGTCCGGCTTTGATGTGAGCCGGCCACTCAAGCAAACCCGGTACGCGTACGCCGCCTTCGAGTAAACTGCGCTTGCGTCCGCGGAATGGTCCGGCAGAGCCACGAGTTCGGCCTTGTTTGTCGTTTTTTCCTTCAGGGCCGTTATC
>CAZIAN010000303.1:0-6363 GCA_964537355.1 uncultured Pirellulales bacterium
CAAAAACGCTCACACTAAAAAACAAAAATAAAATATTTCCAAAATTTTTATCTCCCTTTCTCATATACACTTATACTTATTCACTCATCAACTGACCACTCTTTTTTCAGCTCAAAACTGTCCACCCGTCTAATTATAGAGGCAGTCTTTTTCTGCCCTCACTGAATAGTCAATATTGGAGCAAAACGGAAAATCCTTAGGGGAATTACCAATCATGAGCATCGAGAATCCAACTTTAGCTCACTTTAGGCACCTTAAAAACTTTAGCTCACTACTCACCAACGGCTATATAATCTCTACGAAAGATTACGTACGAATTTATAAGCTTTTTATGCAAAACAAACCCAATTTAAGGAATGACAAAATGAACATAACTATAGATATGATAACCAATTACAAGAATTTATCCGCTGGCTCAGGCGTAAAAACAAAGCCAATTCAAACCCAATTTAAGCCAATTCAAACCCAAACAAAGCCAAAACAAACCCAATTTAAGCCAATTTCAAAGCCAAAACAAAGCCAATTGCCAAATGCCGCCCCGGCCGGACGAATAATGTTTCTTTTGTTTTCTTTGTTAACCTGTGGTGTGGTTATGCCGATAAAAACGTCTGATAGTTTTGCAGCAGCTTTGTATGAGTTGTAAAACGAAAAATTTAAAGTTTTGTTTATTTTAACTAAAAGGAGATTAAGATGGGGATACAGGATTGGTCGGAAGATATTATTCTCGTGGACTTGCCCCAGGAGCCCGAGGTTGGCGATGAGCTTAAAACCGTTACGGAAATGGTGCGTGACAGGGGCGACTGTGACGTCGTAATAGACTTTTCAGGTGTCGATATTGTAACGTCATCGAGCCTGTCAAAGATGCTGAAGCTTCGCAAGATGCTGACCGATTGCGGCCATCAGCTTGTATTTTGCAGCGTTGCCGCGGCCACCAGAGGAATCTTCATGGTAACCGGACTCGACGGGATTTTTGAGTTTGCAGATGACAAGTTTGTTGCTCTGGCAGGCTTGCAGATGGTAAATTAATAACTAAGCCCGGTGCTCATTTTTCAAAAAGTATGAGAAATAGGAGCTTTACTGACGGGCCATGCTTTGTTAATATAAGGAATCTTCTGTTGAGCCGGCTACCCCTGCTCTTGCTTTCCACGGAAAGCGCTGGGGTAATCTGCTCGCAGGTTTCTTATAGAAGCAGGTAGCGATTTATATGGATAAAGAAACTCTGCAGCAAATCGAGCAGACAATAGGTTACGAGTTTTCCGACAAGAAGCTGTTAGCCAAAGCGTTTACCCATTCCTCTGCGGTAGATAATCGTGTTTTAAGCAACGAAAGGCTGGAGTTCCTCGGCGATTCCGTTTTAGCTGTGGTTATCTGTCAAACACTCTTCGAGCGCTTTCCGAACTATCTTGAGGGCGACTTAACGAAAATCAAGAGTATGATTGTTTCTCGCGGGACATGCTCGAAGGTTTCGAGGCGGCTCGGACTTCAAAAGTATCTAAAGGTCGGCAAGGGGATGGTATCGAGCCGTGCATTGAGCGGCTCTCTTGCCGCCGGAGTGATAGAGACCGCTATCGGCGCGATTTATATTGACGGCGGTTTAGAGGCGGCACAAAGTTTTATTATGAAAGTTTTTGGCTCCTTAATTGACAAGGCCGACGCCCAGCAGGCCCAGGGCAACTTTAAGTCGCTGCTGCAGCAGCATGCCCAGGAAAAGTTTAATGTTACGCCTGTCTATTTCCTGCTCGATGAAAAGGGGCCCGATCACAACAAGTGTTTTGAGCTGGGGGTGGTCATCGATAACCATCATTTCCCGAGTGCATGGGGAACGAACAAGAAAGAAGCCGAGCAAAAAGCCGCTTTCAACGCTCTTGTCGAATTAGAAGTGCTTGAAAAATCTTCTGAAGACGACGACGATGAATAATTCAGCGGTGTTCCTGAGTTGATGATTTCCTCGTTTTTGCATCCGCAGGTTATCTGCCGATTGAAAAACGCATTAGTTTATCTTGCGGGGAGTTACTCTATGACGAGCCACGCTATGGAATACAGGACTAATGCGGTTACGAACATAAAAATGACGATTGAGCCGAACAGTATCACAGATTCTTTGAGGAAGTTAGCGATTTTTATTTCCGGCAGCTTTGTGGCTTTATAGACGATAGCTATCGCTGCGACCAGAGGCAGCAACCAGAGCATCGAATGCGGGTCTGTCGTGATTTTTTCCGGTATGGTAAAGGTTGCCATTACCAGAGAGTATGTTATGGACATTTTTAGTCTCCGGCGGTTTCTATTTTACACAAATGAGCCAGATAAACGGCGTTGACAATGCACAGAAGGTTAAGCAAGCCCGCGATGCTGGTATATATCTGTCCTATTTCGTTCGGTTTTCCAAAGACGGCATAGTCTCCCGTTTTGGCCAGGTACCCCAGGGCCGCAACTATCGGCGAATTCATAATTTGAGCAACGTACCATGGTTTTGCACCACTGGGATTAATAATTCCTATTGAGCCAACGTATAAGCCTGCACAGAATGTCAGGATAATAGTTACCGATATGATGAATGCTCGTTTATTTTCTTTTATCATCAGGTGTCCGGCCCCCGGTATCAGCCAGGCGAGCAGTCCGACGGTCAGCAGAAAGATTGTGTGGTTTTCTTTCGGGCGCGGTTTGGTCACGATGCTGTCTCCGATTTTTTGGGTGTGTTTTCATCCTTGGATTCTTCGGTTTTGGCCGATTTGAAGTTCATACGCTTTAAAATGTTTTCGGGATTAAAATATACGGCCACCATACTTTCGGATTGAACATAATCTTCTCTTTGTATCCGCATCGCTTTGATTTTTTCGTACTCCTCGAGGCTGATACGTTTAACTGAAAGATTTTTTATGCAATAGAAGCTCATATCCGGCTTGAACTCCATCAGCAGAGGGACGGCGTCAACGGAGTTGCTGTCCTGCGGCACGAGTGAATACAGCTTCTCCACGAATCGCTGCTGTTTCCTGCGCCCGCTCAAAAAGAGCGGCGCCGCGGGATTGCCGGCACTTTGCGCGGCCATAGTTTGTAATGCCTCTTTTGATACTCTTCTCATGCCGGCGAGATTCTGCAGTTTGAACGGTTTGGTAATGTTTTCGGATACATCGGGGTTGTTCGGGTCGCCGGAGGCTTTCTTTCCGTAAAGCTCATTAAATTTATCAATTGTGCTGTCCCAGCCGTCCGTGGCCGCGAGGCTTATAAATTCTTCGGCCTTGCTTTTTGCAATTTCCATTGCAGCAAGTTTCTTTAAGTCTTCTGTAACTTTTTCTCTTACCGAATAGACATCTTGAGCATCGTCTTTGGTGTCTGTCTCGAAAGTAAGAGATTTTGTACTAAAGGTCTGGCCGATGCTTTCCGGCTCGGCGGCTTTGGCGGTTTTTATTACCCGAACAAGGGCCATTATTTGTCCCGAGGTGTCCTTAAAACCGCTCCATTGTGAGCCCCAAAGGTCTTTGAGCGGTCCTATATTCTGGTACATTCCGGGCTTGGGCACATCAAATGGCCCAAGCTCGCTGGCGGTTAAATCATCAACGGCAAAGACAATCTGGGACAATGAGACCGGATTTTTACCATAGCCCTCTAAATACAGCCGAGCAAGATATTCATTCTTTTGCATATCTTCGGGGCTGAGCTGTCCGGTTTTGCCTGCATATATCTTTAGGTTGTATTTTTTGCCTAATTGCTCGGCGGTGGTTTCATAGTTGCCAGCCATTTCCTTAAGCTTTTCAGTTGTGAGTTTCGCAAGCTCTGTGTCCGTATCATCCAAAGCCGGATCGGTATTTGTTTTGGCCTCCTGGAGTATTCTGTTTGCTTCTGCGTTTATTTTGTTTTTCAGAAGCTGTTGTGTAATATCATCTATGACCTCGGCATAGCTTTTCGTTTGATCTTTCATCGGCGAGTTCGGGTCGTTCGGGTCGACCTGCACCTGCTCAGTGAAGGATTGCAGTCTGTTTCTGTTGTAATAATCTTCCTTTTCCTGGTTGGTGGGCGCACTTATCAGAGGAGCAACATCATCGAGCCTGACGACTATGTATTCAAGCTGAACTCTATCCGGCAGCCTGTACCCGAAGCCGAAGGGATTTTCATCGCTTTCCTCGCCGGCGACGAATTTCTTATATTTGTCGAAATGTGCCTGCTCGGCGCCCGGCGTCGGCTCTGCGACGGTCGAAGTGAATACGGACGATTCGAATTCCACCAGATTGGCGCTAATACTTTCGCGCTCGATGGCGACGGCCTGAGTTATCTGTGAGCTTGTAATATCTTCATTAGAGCAAATCATCTGGGCGTACTGCATTATTGCCAGTAATTCGCTGAATATTTCCAGCAGACGCTGCTCGGGCAGGCCGTACTGGTTCATTATATCTTGGATTATCTGCGAGTATTTCCGGCCGTTATATATCTGAGGTAATACTTTTCCGAGAAGCTCGCCGGTCTGCTCGTTCGAGACCATGATACCCGAGGACTTCGCTTCGTTATTGAGCAGCATCCAGTATATGCTGGACGGAACCGAGCGCCTGTATAAATCATTAATTTGTTTGTCGCTGATTCTGTACTGGTATTGTCTGATGGTTTGCTTGATATGGTTAATAAGTGCCGGGTTGGCCCGCTGCTCGCTAAACAGCAGCTCACCCAGCATGATTCCACGCAGGTCCTGGTTTCGCAGCAGGACGTCGGCCTGAAGTGCCCTGAGTATGTCCAGTTCCCGGCGCGCATCGGATAAGTTTTGGCTTGTTATTTTCCTGTTGTCTCCAAAGTAAGCTATTGTGTTGTGCAAACCTGCTGATCTTTGGCTAAGCTGCTTCAGCAGTGTGCCGCCGCCGATAAAACCAAACATTATCACGATGACCACAACGGCCATCACTTTGGTGTTATTTTTCCTGAACCACCTGACTAAACTCATATATGCTACTCCAAATAAATTTTATAAAACCGCGTCAGTCTAACAAATCAAACACACAATGCAAGAAAAATAGTGAGCTGCGGATTGCTAAAAACCGTTTTGACAGCAGTTTAAACAAATAGTTTGAATTTTGCTACTGATATTATTATATTGCGAGGCATTATGGAAAAGCAAAGTAAATATAATAAATCAGTACAAGCGTTTTCTGACGCTTGTGGTTGTCTGCCGGGCGGCGTGAATTCTCCTGTTCGTGCGTTCGGTGGTGTGAATGAGGACCCACTTTTTATTGATAGTGCTACCGGTTCGAAAATCCGGGATATAGACGGTAATGAATATATCGACTACGTCGGCTCGTGGGGCCCGATGATACTCGGTCATGTCCATCCTGAGGTTTTAAAGGCGGTTATGGCAGCGGCCCAGAAGGGCACGTCTTTTGGCGCTCCGACATTGGCCGAGACCGCGCTGGCAGGAAAAATAATCAGCGCCTTCGATTCTATCGAGAAGGTTCGGCTTGTAAGCAGCGGTACGGAGGCGGTAATGAGTGCTATCCGGCTGGCACGAGGCTATACGAAAAAGGACCTGATAATCAAGATGGTCGGCTGCTATCACGGGCACAGCGATTCGCTGTTGGTGGCCGCCGGCTCAGGATTGGCAGAAGGTGCCATCGCGTCGAGCCCCGGTGTGCCGGATGCGATTGCAAAGATGACCATCATAATCGACTATAACGATATCGACGCGGCAGCAAAGGCATTCGAGGTCTATAAGGGCAAAATAGCGGCGGTCCTGGTTGAGCCTATCGCCGCCAATATGGGTGTGGTGCCGCCGGCGGATGGATATCTGCGGAGGCTCCGGGATTTGTGCGATAAGGAAGAGTCGATTTTGATATTTGATGAGGTTATAACCGGCTTTCGCGTTGCGCTCGGCGGGGCACAGCAGCTTTTCGGCGTGAAAGCTGATATGACCTGTCTGGGTAAAATCATAGGTGGCGGACTGCCTGTCGGGGCTTTCGGGGGCAGAACTGATATTATGGACATGCTCGCCCCTGTCGGGCCGGTCTATCAGGCGGGGACACTTTCGGGCAATCCGTTAGCTACTGCGGCTGCAATTGCGACAATTGATATACTCGCACAGGATGGCACGTATGAAAAGCTCGAATCTTCGTCGGCCATGTTAGAGATCGGTCTGTCTAATGCCGCTAAAGAGGCTGATATTGATGTTACTATTAATCGCGTCGGCTCGATTATGAGCTGTTTTTTCACCGACAAGAAAATACAAAACTTCGCCGATGTCCAGTCAACCGATATAAAACGGTTCAAGAAATTCTTTTCTTCAATGTTAGATGAGGGGATTTATCTTGCCCCGAGTGCTTACGAAGCCATGTTCGTTTCATTGGCCCACAGCAGCAGTGACATTGAAAAGACTATCGAGGCGGCTAAAAA
>CAZIAN010000304.1:0-6354 GCA_964537355.1 uncultured Pirellulales bacterium
AACTGCTTGGCTATACATGGCCGGGAAATGTCCGCGAACTTAGAAACGCCATTGAGCACGCAGTTGCACTAACACATTATGAAAAAATTTCTGTTGAGGATTTACCGGAGAAGATTCGAGCTTATCACAGTTCACATATTCTTGTCGGCAGCAACAATCCGACCGAGCTTGTTCCAATGGAAGAAGTCGAGAGGCGCTATATTCTTCATGTTCTAAAAGCAGTAGGTGGAAATAGAACATTGGCTGCTCGTGTCCTGGGACTGGACCGCAAGACGCTGTACCGCAAACTCAGTCGTTACGGAGCTGTTGATAATGATTCGGTACCATAAACCGGCGTTATGTGCCTGCACGTACTTTTCCTTTACACATAGCTAAACTTGCCGGAAGTAATATTGCCAGATTGAATATAACCCTGGTATCCCTGCCGCAGCTTTCCTTTGAAATCCAGCTAATAATACAAATTCCCTTTTACTGAACACGTGGCGTTTTTCCCCAATGTGGAATTTCGCCCTACTATATGAACTGGAATCCCAGTTGACTCATTTTAAGTCTTTCGGGAATTCAGGGTCTAATTGCTGCTTGATGACCAATGAAGCCACTTGCTCAGCAAATCCAACTGCCTATTGCTGCTTACATTCAAGTTTGGCACGCAAGTTGCTTAATATTCTATTGACAGCTATATAAACAAGAATACAGAAAGGAGTTTTTCTCATGGACAAGCGAAGAGCTTTCACCCTTATAGAACTCTTGACTGTCATTACCATCATCGCGGTGTTGATAGCCATCTTGTTGCCATCACTTCAGAGGGCTCGTGAACAAGGCAAGCGTGTTGCATGTCTCAACAATCTCAGAGAGTTGACACTTGCCTGGATCATGTACACAGATGATAACGACGGCAGAATTGTAAACGGTATGGGCGGTATAGATCGCCCTAAGGAAAAAGCTTGGGTAGGCAAATGTTGGGCCTCCGATTACGGAACGGGAGGACAATTACTTGAGGCTGAACAACTAAAAGCCATAAGAGAAGGATCGCTATTCCCCTATTGTAAGAACGAAAAACTTTATCGTTGCCCGACAGGTTATCAAGGAGAGATGCTGACATACGCAGTGATGGATTCTATGAACGGTATGCCTCGGGAAGGCACTGAGAAAATGGGGATATGGATTCAAAACAGGATGAATATCCCTGAGCCCATCAACAGAGCGGTTTTCATTGATGAGGGCTGGGTAACCCCAGACAGTTTTGCTGTTCATTACACACAGGAAAAGTGGTGGGATGACCCTCCGGTTCGGCATGGCGATGGGACAACTCTCTCTTTTGCAGATGGCCACGAAGAGTACTGGAAGTGGAAAGGCGTTGATACAATCAAGATGGGTAGAGATCGGGAGCGAGGCCACCCGGGCAATAACTATTCTCCACAGACTCCTCAAGGCTTTTGGGATTTGTACGAGATGCAGAAGTCCACATGGGGAGACTTGGGCTATACGCCAAGCCATTAGTTATCAGTAAGTGTAAAGCTTTGAACAGTTGATGACATATACGATTTTGAATGAAAATATAGTAAATGATGACGACGGGTCAGGAAGACACTCTGAAAAAAGGGTATGGATCGGAAACAGATTGGATATTACCAATTCGACAGGGACGTTTTTGTCAAGAGGTGGCCTGGTAATCCCTATACACTGAGATGATGTTTACGATATTGAAAAGCAAGAGCATGTTAAGAGCAAGAAACCAGGGATTGACAATTACACGAAAGGAGGCACAAAATTGTTATAAATATATATTTCAAAAAAGGTTATATTGAACTTCAAGAAGAAGCCGGCAGTAACCTTCTAATCATTAGAGCCTCGGGAAAGCTCACTAAAGACGACTACAAACATTTTGTACCGAAGATCGAGGAGCTAATCCGACAGTTCGGAAAGATTAGAGTGGTGTTTGAGATGCGCGATTTTATCGGATGGGACGCCGGCGCGCTCTGGGAAGATATCAAGTTTGACATCAGGCACTTCTCTGACATCGAATCCTTGGCGTTGGTAGGCAACAAGAAATGGGAAAAGGGCATGAGTATATTCTGCAAGCCTTTCACGAAAGC
Source organism: uncultured Pirellulales bacterium (assembly GCA_964537355.1). GTDB lineage: Bacteria > Planctomycetota > Phycisphaerae > Sedimentisphaerales > Anaerobacaceae > NIOZ-UU13. The sequence continues at coordinate 2,097 of CAZIAN010000304.1, forward strand.
CCGGATACAGTACTTCGATTTAACCGAACTCTACAAAGCATATGAGTGGATAAATGCAGAGTCTGGAGTCACCGCCTGAATATCACTGGGTACTTAGGGCGAGGCTGGCTCAATCTAATTACTAGAAGACCAGAAAGGCTGATCCCCTCTCGTCCGCTGCATCGAGGAAACATCGGGTGGCTCCGAAAGCTCTCACGTGAGAGAGTCTATGATCTGGCATATATTACTGCTGGCTGATGGTCTGTCTAAGGTCATTGTTGCTGACATTGCTTTCTTTGGTCATCTTCAGCATTGTTGAGAGTACCTTGATTGTCATATAGCAGAACGTCTTGGATAGCGACAGCGGAACAGAACGGGTGTGGCACGTAGTGGAAGAGGCTGTTGACGTCTCCAGATTGGTAACTTCATATCGGCGTCTGTGACAATGCTCTGGGTTTGCATATATGCACGATTCTTAGGTTTCCTTTCGAGGTTTCTTTGGCCAGTGTCGATCCTCCTTCCTGGAGATCACATGCTGGAAATGAGTGAAGTAGGATCTAAATAAGGCCAACGGTTCGATTTTGCTCTTACCAAACAGGTGGCGTTCTTCCCCAATGTGGAATTTTGCCCCACTGCCTCACGGCCAATGCAAGCAGTCCACATCTTCCATTGGCAGCAATTGCCAGGCAAGAATGCAGCCCATTGCGGTTACAACACCGCTTTTCTTCGAAACCTCGTCTGCTATTGTCCTTGTTTTGCAGTTTGGCACCGAATTTGCACATTCATTGTGTAGAAAAAACAAAACTTGAAAAAGGAGGCTTATTCATGATTCAGAACAAACATAATCCGAAGTCCAATGACGACCTAACGCAAGAGGCAACTGCTGCAGGGAAGCTTGTCCCTCAAGTTCTACTTGCCGAGGACGATGATGAAATGCGAAGAATGTTGGCGCAAGCACTTTCTGCGGCTGGCTACGAAGTAATCCAGTGCCGCCACGGAATGGACTTTCTGAAACGTCTCGAATCATTCATCATAAGCAAAGACACCCTGGATTTTGAAATCATCATTTCAGATATTCTCATGCCTGGTCTTACCGGACTTGAGATTCTTGAAGATCTGCATGATTGCAAAGGATTTCCTCCGATGATTCTAATCACGGCTTTTGGTGATGAAAATATTCATAGAAAAGCAAAACGACTTGGTGCGGCGGCGATGTTCGATAAGCCGTTCGAGGTTGATGACTTATTGTCCAAAGTCCGCGAAATCGTGCCGCCCTATACAGCTTAAAAGAATAAAAAGGGCGCAGTTGTTGAATAGGGTCAAAGAGCATCAAAAACAAGGAAGATCAAGAATGAACGAGCTAAAAAAAAGAACTTTGCTTCCAATCCCTTCCAAATCGCCGGCAAGGCGGCAGATCCGCAGGAAGAAGATTGTTGACATTCGTCGGCAGCTTGCAAGAGGCAAGTACGACGTCAATAAGCGGTTAAACGTTGTCCTCGACAGGATTCTTGAGGACATCATTCATAGAAGAAAGGGACGATAAGATTGGCGGTTCTTGGTACAGCAAGATAGATCATGAATACGTGGAATGTAAATCCTGAAATCGATAATATTATGAATGAAAAAGAAGAACAACATGAGGCTGATGGCGAACAGATCAGAATTTTGGTCGTTGATGACCATCCTCTCGTGCATCAGGAATTGGTGCGGCTCATAAGTGTGGAGCCCGGCTTTACGGTTTGTGCTGAGGCCGAGAGTACGAGGCGGAGTCTGGAGATTCTTGAGAAACAACAAATCGATTTAGCCATTGTCAACATTTCTTTGGAAAGTACTGACAGTGTCCGACTCGCTGAGGAAGTAAGGTTACGATTTCCTAACCTTTCTGTTCTGACCTTCTCTATCTCCATATACGATGAACTACTATATGTTAAAAGCGTTCTGCAAAAAGGAAACGCGGGATATGTTGTAAATCAGGGAACGACTGAGCAAATCATGACTGGGATCAGGCATGTTCAATCGTTACTGAGAAGTGGTGTCTTTGGAGCAAATATTCGTGTCGAAGTAAAAAGGAGTGTGTCACATGATCATAAAATCAACTAAAAGAGTGGCATTTGTTTGTTCATATAAACCGAGAAAATGTGGTATTGCAACATTCACATCTGATTTAATCAATAATGTTGGGCTCGCTGGGAGAGAAGAATTTGAACCAGCGGTCATTGCAATGCAATCAGATGGTGAACTTGAACATGACGAAACTGTGAGACTATGTATCCGCAAGGATATCAAATATGATTATACCTCTGCAGCCGACTATATCAATTTTAGTGATGTCGACCTTGTCTCTGTCCAGCACGAATTCGGGCTCTTTGGCGGTGAGGCGGGCTCATATCTTAGCCTTCTACTTGAAAGGATGAATAAGCCGGTGGTTACAACACTACACACAGTTCTTGAAAGACCTACGAGGGCGTATTTTGACTCCTTGGTCGATGTGTGCGAAGCATCAGATAGGGTTGTGGTCATGAACAAACGTGGTATCAGAATGTTGCGTGATATTTATGGCGTGCCGGAGCGAAAGATAGAGCTGATTCCACATGGCATCCCTTGTATGCCTCTCGTTGACAGCAACTTCTACAAACATGAATTGGGTCTATCCAGCCGAAAAACCATACTTACTTTCGGATTACTCAACGAAAACAAGGGTATAGAAGTAATGCTCAGGGCCCTGCCATCTTTAGTCGAAGCTGACCCATCGATTTTGTACATAGTCTTGGGTGCTACTCATCCAGAGGTACTCCGGCTAAATGGCCCATCATATAGGTTGAAGCTCAAAAGGATGGTTGTGGATTTGGGATTGCAGAACAACGTTATTTTCCATCATCGCTTCGTGGATGATGAGGAACTCTTCCGGTTCCTTGGGGCGGCTGATGTCTATGTCACTCCATATCTGCATAAGGAGCAGTTGACGAGCGGCACGCTGGCGTTTGCAGTAGGTGTGGGAAAAGCAGTTGTATCTACTCCTTATTGGGCTGCTGAGGAGCTATTGGCGCAAGGTCGCGGTAAAATAGTCCCATTTGGTGATTCGAAGAGTATGGCCCGATCGATTACAGAAATCCTGGAGAATGAGTCACTGTCTTTGGAAATGAGAAGGCGAGCCTACGAGTATGGAAGGTCTATGACCTGGCCGAAGGTTGGACAGGCTTACTGGAAGCTTTTCGAGACACTTGTGCCATCCATAGCAATACCGCATAAGATAAATGTAGCCCCACAAGTTGTAAAATGCCGGGAATCTTCGAAAAACCACCTTTTTCAGGAGCTGGAAAACACCCTGATTTCCAGGTGACAGTATGTATCCATTTTGACTCCACAAATGTTAATTTTGCCTATATCGAGTCCGAATAAATGTCGATTTATTGCGAAAATAGAAAGAATATTTTAGGATTGTTAGTGTGATATCGGATTAAGTAAACAGTGAGAAGAAATGTATCAGTTATCTGATTCTTTTTGGGATAAAAAGGGCTGAAAGTTTTAACTATCAGCCCTTGATTAAAAGAGAATTTATGTGATTATTCTGTGCATTTTGCTTCTTCATGATATCTACTCAATAGGTTCGACCGATGGAAATTCCTCAAATAAATGTTCAGCAAGTAATATCAGATCCTGGGTATCTACGATGCCATCTCCAAAGGGTCGCGGAGCAATATCATAGAATAACTCATCAGTGAGCCAGTGCTCTAACATCAAGCATATGTCGTCAGCGTCAACAATTCCATCTCCGTTGAAGTCAACGATAAGGGGATACGGATCATATTCCTCCACTATCGCTAAAGCAGGATTACAAGGTGCCGCTTTTGTCGAACCATCAATAGCATATATCTTTCCATTCACTTCGCAGGTGGACAAGTGTATTCTTGCGGTTGGCATAGGAGATTTTGTTCTCCAGGTATCTGTCGTCGGGTCATATTCTTCCAGGGTAGTAAGAGGCGAATCCGGATGACCTTTCGCGCCCCCCATGGCATAAAGTTTCCCGTCAACAACACTGCTGGACAAACCCCACCTTGGTGTTGGCATGTCAGCTTTCTTTGTACAGCTAAGAAAAGTAATGTCACCGCTACTGAGCCCGGCCGTATAATCGGCACACCGGCTTACATGTCTCCGGAGCAGGCTCGTGGTAAAGCTACCGAGCATCGGACTAACAATCCGATGCCCTAAAATCTCAACCTATTGTACTTACAGAAGTTATAAATATGCAGAAAAGGCGATTACAAACCAGTTTACAAAC
>CAZIAN010000305.1:0-6317 GCA_964537355.1 uncultured Pirellulales bacterium
GGACGCTGCGGCTTCGGCCGCGATTTTTATTGGCCCGGTTTTTTCACCGTACGATTCAGCGGCATTGGAAATAACATTTGCAATTGCTGATACGACCTGTGCTGAATCCACAAAGACACTCTCTACATCCTCGGCAACTGCAATTTGAACATCGATGTTCGGGGCATTTGTTTTTTGCTTAGCCAGTTCTTTAGCTTCATCGAGCATCTGTTTAACATCTGTCCATGCTGCTCTTGGCTTCGGCGGCTCAGCAAATCCCATCAGGTCCTCGATAATAGCCGAAGCCTCTCTGGAGTTTTCATAAATCTGTTCCAGGATTCTTTTCTTTTCCTGGTCGCTCTCGGCTTCAGCGAGCAACTGCGCTCTGCCTGATATCACCGCCAGCGGATTATTTAATTCGTGCGCCGCGCCCGCCGCCATCTCCGCTAAAGCATTCAGAGAATTTTCTGCAGGAGCAGTCTGAGTTTGGATGTCCATAGGTTTTGAAATAAGCAGGGCAAATCGCTCGGCGAAACGCTGCTGTTTCTTTTGCGCCAGAGCCATACCTAAAGCACTGCCTCCAATCGACGCCGAAGTCATGAACTTTTCCTCGAACAGCTCTGCATCGTCCGGATAATTAAGCTCGAAAGCGATAGCTCCTATTGCTTTACCGCCTGAAAGTAACGGCATCAGTTTTGTTCGATTCGCATCGAATTCAACGTCTAATTGCTCGAACAGCCAGTCGATATAATCATAAGCGTCCAGAATCGCGAAGTTGTTTGCGATTGTTTTTGGTATGATAGATGTTTCGACAGGAGCATTTAAACAGAGCATCCTGCTTTGCGAAAGTTCTTCTACGACGACAGCTTCAAGTGTTTGCGAGCCCCGCGGTGGCGCTAAATAAAGACAAACCATACCTGTTTGATAAAATTTCTGCCAGCGGATTGCAAAGTTTTCTGCTATATCAATCGCTGTGCTCATCGAATTAATGCCGGCAAGGAAATCCGTTATGAAATCCAAATGGATCGAATCGCTTTGCAGCAGTTGATTTTGGCGGGATAATTCTGTATGTTGTCGGGCTAATTGTGCGGCACCGCCGTGCACAATCTTGCAATAATTAGCCCCGGCCTTTGGTAGATACAGGCCTAAAATATTACTCTTTTGTCTGATAGTTTCAGGAAGTTTACTGCTGATTTGCTGTAGCTGCTCAGAGCTTATTGCAAGCCACTGCGATATGATCTCTGTCGGTTCGGGTGAATCGAAACTGCCTGCCGAGCCGATACCGGACCGGCGCGCAATAGAATCTGCCAACTGTACGACCGCTGCTATCCTTGCCTCAGGCATGTCCGCAGCGATTGTTACGGTCTGGCTGTGGTGCAGCCAGATGGCAAGAACAATCAGATTAGGCAGCCGCCATTGCTGTCCCAGACGTTTGCCTATGATTGTATGGTCAGTGCCGAGGTGCTTTTGCTCGATGACTTGGAGACATTGCTTTGTTGATTTCGCTTCTTCAATCATGCCGGCAAAACTTTTCGGCATTGTTTCTTCGAGCGCGAGCTTTCCGATATCATGAAGAAGTCCGGCGAAGTACGCCAGTTCAGAGTCCATTTGAGGTGTTGCTGTCTTGGCGATATCTTTAGCGCAGCACCCAACAGCAAGACTGTGAAGTAAAAGCTCTTTTTTCGCAGTGGCCCTGTCCTTGTCAATTCCATCGTCAAGGTCAAAGGCCTGTGAAACATTAATCGATAAAATGGCGTCGCGAACATCGTTTGCCGGAAGTTTGTCAAGCCCCTGGCGAAGAGAGTACCTCCCATCCGGCTGGCCTGCCCCTCGCTGCTCGATCAGAGAAAGGATACGTGCGCTAAGTGCCGGGTCTGATTCGATAATATCAGCCAATGCCGATGGTGAAAACCGGCCTTCAAGGAGTCTGGGAAAAAATTTCGCTGCAATGCATGGCAGCGTCGATAGAGAATCGAGCCTGCTGACGGTAAGCTCTGTCTCAAGGGCGACTCTTGTGTTAGTAGATTCGTCCGGCATATAGTCGTCCTTGTTTTTTAATTTTAACTTTACACATCAGATTACTCATAACGAGCTGACGTCAGCCCTTATTTGTGTTGACCATCGAGGTTTACACCGCCCCATCAGTTGCACCGTATTGTTATTTCATCTGGAGAACAACACCTATTTTGTCGGTAAGCTCAGTGATATTAAACGGCTTTCTTATAAAATCTTCGGCGCCTGATTTTAGGAGCTGGGCGATTTCATCCTGTTTGACAACGCCGCTTATAATAATGATTTTAATGTTTTCGAACTCGGGGTTCCTTCTTATCGTCTGGCAGACCACGTTCCCATTGACGTCGGGCAGCATATAATCGAGCAGTATCAATTCCGGTCGAAACTTCTCGGTCGTCATTCCCGCCTCGTAGCCGCTTGATGCCGTCTTTACCTCGAATCTACCGTCACGCTCAAGGACGTCCTCTAAAAGCTCAACGATTTCGGAGTCATCATCCACGATGAGAATTTTTCTTTTGCCCGACTCGATGGTATCGAGGGGGATGTTGTTGTCCTGCATGAATCTGACAAGGTTCTTGCGTGGAATCCTTCGGAATCTTGAACCGGGGACACGGAATCCTTCCAATCGACCGGCATCGAAACAGCGAATGATTGTTTGTTGGCTTACTTTACAAATTTCCGCGGCTTCGCCGGTGGTAAACAAATCCTTCATTTTATCCATTCCTCTTCTTTAACCAAATCCATTTGATCTAAGCCCCCTCAATTACCTTTTTGGCCTAATTTAACCTTGGGTTTTGGTATTGTCAAGTGCAAAAAATTTTAACATGCCCGATTTATTTGCGAGAGCTTCGATATTATCAGTCCTTTGAGACATTCAAGGGTTTGGCCGTAACTTCTCATAGGCAATAACGTGGAAACTTCAAAAACTATAACTTCTTTCTGCAAATAATCTTAAGAATTAAGACAGAAGCATTGCCGTTGAAGGGATGAAGTTTCGGACAGTCGGCGACTTCCTCAGGGGTAGGATAAAACTTTTTTTATAGGATAAGCTCGATATTATCGGCGTTATTAAGTCGAAATAATAATACATATTTCGATAAGTCAATTAATGCAAAAACTTTAGGTGTTGTTAACCATGGGGAAATGGTGTTGTATAAAAAAATTATTTTTATTGTGAACTTTTGTTGTATATATCGTTATATTACTATATATTAATTATTCAATGTAGTTTATTGTGGATTGTTGGAATGAATGAGAATACAGCAGAACACGTTGCAGAAGTATTAAAGGCCGTAGCGCACCCGATTAGACTTCAGATAGTAGAGCTGCTCGAGGCCGGAGAAATGTGTGTCGGTGACATTGTCGAGGCCCTGGGTGGAAAGCAGGCTATAACAAGTCAGCAGCTTAATATGATGAAAGACAAAGGTGTTTTAAGCCGCAGGCGCGATGGTGCAAGAGTCTATTACGGGATAGAAAACAAGAATGTAATCAAGCTGCTGCATTGCATCAATGACCATTGCGAACGAAAGAAAAGTTAAAAAGAAAATTATATTATGTGGCGTACAACAATTTCTTTAATATTTATTTTGTTCATAGTTATTTTCACTTCTTATGTTTCAAGTCGTTTATGGGCCGGTAGCCCGGAAAAGCAGCCGGACAGTATAGATATAACTATCAGCGAAGGTATAACTGTTGCCGAGTTTGGCAAAAAATACGACCTTGACCGCAGAGAGCTGAAGAATGTTTTCAATCTAAAATCTCAAGATGACCTTAAAAAGCAGGTTGCCGATTTTGGGATGAGCCAGGAGCTGCTAAGCAATAAGGTTAATAAGGTGCTGGCGATTCAGGCTGAGCATGGTTCCAAAAACTGGATTAAAATTCTTATAAAGGGAGGCTTGTGGATTATTTTTCTCCTTGCTGTCTTTAACTTATTAAGAAAGCGTAAAATTACTGCTCGAAATCGAAAATGGATATATATGGCCGCGGTGGGTGTATTTGGAATAATCCTGGGCAGTGATCCAAGCCCGATGGGAACAGTGAAAGATGCTATTGTTCTTTTAGGGTCCAAAGGAGTAATTTTTCCGCCCCGGCTTATCGCTTTTGGAATATTTCTTTTGATGGTGATTTTGGCAAACAAATTCATTTGCTCATGGGGCTGCCAGATTGGGACACTGCAGGATTTAATTTTCAGACTTAACAGAGACTCCAAAGACAGGAATGGATTATTTGGTCAGATTAAAATCCCTTTTTTAATATCGAACTCAATTCGTACATCGTTCTTTTTGCTTTTGATATTTTTGGCATTTGTCTGGTCTATGGATATTGTTGAAGTGATTGACCCATTTAAGATTTATAAGCCGCACGCTATAGGCATAACCGGCGGGCTGTTTATCAGTTTAGTTCTGGTCTTGAGTCTTTTTGCGTACAGGCCATGGTGTCATTTCTTCTGCCCGTTTGGTTTGATCGGCTGGCTGGCAGAAAAGATTAGCATCTTTAAGATTAAAGTAGATTATGATAAGTGTATTGCCTGCGAAGCCTGTTCTCAGGTATGTCCTTCAACCGTGATGGACGCGATTCTCAAACAAGACAGGATTATACCGGATTGCTTTTCCTGTGGAACCTGTATAGAGACTTGTCCCGCAGATGCAATATCATTTGAGCGTGGAAAACGCGCAAAACCTCCGAAGGGAAAATTCGATAAATAGATTATGTGCCGTAAAGAAAAGTGAATGTGACGGTTGTAAACATAAAAAAAGGTTGAAAAACAAAGGAAATATCAGGCGAAATCTGAACAAATTGGTGGCTTGTTCCTTGAATGTCAGGGACGGTCAAATTAGCAGATAACGAATAAACAATTTATGACAAGGCCTTAAAGGAGAAATCGATGCAAGTCAAGAAGGTAACAGAATTGAGTGATAGCCAATTTGATATGGCTATAGCTAAGGGTGTAACACTGGTTGATTTTTGGGCTCCGTGGTGCGGACCGTGCAAAATGCAGGGGCCTATCCTGGAACAAGTAGCCGAAAGCATTGATGGCCGGGCGAAGATTGCAAAGCTTAATGTTGATGATGCCGTAGGTATTGCTGGACGATTTAGCGTGCAGAGCATCCCTACACTTATATTGTTCAAAAACGGAAATGAAGTACGGCGTTTTGTCGGTGTGCAGCCTAAAGAAATCTTAATTGACGCGATTAGTTCGACTATTTAACCTCGGTTTTACCAAGTAAATCCGTGCTAAACCTTATTATTGCAATTGCAGGAGACCGATCCTATGAAAAAATCGATGCTTCAAAATTGTAAAGCGTGTGGAAAAGAGAATAGCCGTTATAGTCTATTTTGTCGTAATTGTGGTCATCCGCAGGGGTCAATGCTGGCGATCTGGCTGCTGATATTGTTCCTCCTGCTGTTGGTTACGTACTACATTGCATTCTGCATCTACGGAATAATGTCGGTCAAATAACTAATCTGAATTAACAGATAGACTGGGCTAAAGAAGTAAGTAAAATTAAAGGTAGTAACAATGGTTAAGATGTCAAAAGTGGTAACTATCGCAGTAATATTAGCAGGAATAGCGGTTCTTGCAGCTCTCGCAATAATTAATACCTGCCCTAATTGTCGGAGCAACTCCGCGGCTGGTTTGGTCGAGAATAATGAGGTAGGCAGGGGTGAATTAATAATACACCTGAACGCTGATAATTTCAACGCAATTATAGCAGATGGAGTAACACTGGTTGATTTTTGGGCTCCGTGGTGCGGACCTTGCAGAATGCAGGGACCCATCCTGGAAAAAGTAGCCGAAAGCGTTGATGGCCGGGCGAAGATTGCAAAGCTTAATGTTGATGACGCCGGAGGCGTTGCTGGACGATTTGGCGTGCAGAGTATCCCTACGCTTATATTGTTCAAAGACGGAAACGAAGTACGGCGTTTTGTCGGTGTTCAAAGTCACGACACTCTAATTGAAGCAATTGACAAATTAAAACAAAGGGGTTAGCAATGTCTGAAGTAAGCAATGAAATGATGACAACGAAAAGTAATCGAAAAATCTGGGCACCGTGTATCGTAGGTGTTGTGATCGGTTTTGTGTTATGTGGTATCATTATGTTTACGGCAATGCCGTCACTGATGATTGTTACCAGGGAGAGCAAATTGGGATTTGATGAGACTGTTGCGGCTCTGGAAAAGCGAATTCCTGAGCACGGGTGGGTTGTATCAGGAGGCAAGGCGATAGATATGAACAAGGCTATGGCCGAACACGGAAGAGTTACCTTCAAACCGCGAGTCAAGCTTGTAAAGCTCTGCAAGGCTGAATACGCAAAGAGCGTGTT